>NZ_CAWLMI010000010.1:0-32585 GCF_963862045.1 Aeromonas sp. 159
GACACTGCCAGGCACCCAATTTAAAAACCCCGCTCATCGAGCGGGGTTTTTTATTGCGTGTAATTCAGCAAATAGTCTGAAAATTGACCTTTTATTCTCTCTTCTCTGCCGTTTTCCCTGTTTTTCCTCCCCTATTTTCTCCGGTTATGCCATCGCCGCTGGCTCTGGTTGCCGCTATAATGGCCGCCCTCAAGCAAGGTGGTGGTATGAAAGAAGAGTATCTACAGCGATTCGGGGGCATTGCCCGTCTTTATGGTCAGAACGCCTTGCGTTCCTTTAGCCAGGCCAAGGTCTGTGTGGTGGGGATCGGTGGCGTTGGCTCCTGGGCGGCGGAGGCGCTGGCCCGTGCCGGTATCAACCAGATCACCCTGATCGACATGGATGATATCTGCATCACCAACACCAATCGCCAGATCCACGCCATGCAGGGGACGGTTGGTCGCCTCAAGACCGAGGTGATGGCCGAGCGTATTCGCGCCATCAATCCGGATTGCAAAGTGATCGAGGTAGATGATTTCGTCACCGCCGATAATCTGGCCGAGCATATCAAGCGGGAGTTTGACTATGTGGTGGATGCCATCGACTCGGTCAAGGCCAAGGTGGCGCTGATTGCCTTCTGCAAGCGCAACAAAATCCCGGTGATTGTGGCGGGTGGTGCCGGCGGGCAGATGGATCCGACCCAGATCACTGTGGCGGATCTGGCCAAGACCATTCAAGATCCGCTCGCTGCCAAGGTGCGCTCCGACCTGCGCCGCTTGCACAACTTCAGCAAGAATCCGGCGCGCAAATTCGGGGTGGAGTGTGTCTTCTCAACCGAGCAGCTGAGCTATCCGGATGGCAATGGTGGCACTTGTCAGGCCAAGGCAGCCAGCGATGGCACCATGAAGATGGATTGCGCCTCCGGCTTTGGCGCTGTGACGCCGGTTACGGCAACCTTCGGGCTGGTTGCCGCGTCCCGGGTATTGAAGAAGATTGCCGAGCGGGGCGCCCGAGCCGAGAAAAAGGCAGGGAATGAAGATGCAGGGTCGATTGGCGAAGCCTAATCGACCACTGAACAAGGCGGCTTAGACCGCTTGTTCCCGGATCGCCAGTACGATCGCTCTGAGCCCGTTACCTCGTGACGGGCTCAAGTGTTTTTCAAGTCCCAGTTCGGTGAAATACCCTTCCATATCAAATGCCTGGATCGCCACAGACGATTGGTGGTTGAGCGCCGCCAGCACGATGACGATAAGGCCCCGCACGATGCGGGCATCGGAATCACAGGCAAAGTGCCAGCAGCCATCCTCGCTTTGTTCTCCCTTCAACCAGGCCTGGCTTTCACAACCCTTGAGGCGGAATTCTTCTTGCTGCCATTCGCCGGGTAGCACCGGCAACTGCTTGCCGAGCTGGATGATGAGCCGGTACTGGTTCTCCCAGCCGTGAGCGGCGGCAAACTGCTGGCGGATGGTGTCGGCGTTGGGCTCAAGGCCAATCTGGGTATAGCTTGCGATGTCACTCATTCGGTTGTCTGCCTTAGAAGAAGTCACTGAGTTTGTGCAGGGCGGCCAGCAGGGCGTCGACATCATCCCGATTGTTGTAGCAGGCCAGCGAGGCGCGCATGGTGCCACCGATACCGAGCGACTCCATCAGCGGCATGGCGCAGTGATGGCCGACTCGCAGGGCGATCCCCTGCATGTCGAGCAGGGTAGCGGCATCTTGCGGGTGGATATCCTCCAGCAGGAACGAGACCGCACCAGCGCGCTGGTCGGGTTCGCCGATTAGGCGCAGCCCCGGCACCTGTTGTAGACCAGCGACCAGATAGTCGGTCAGTGCCTGCTCATGCTTGGCGAGCCATTGCCGGTCTTGCGCCATCACAAAGTCGATGGCGGCGGCGAGGCCGATAGCGCCAGCGATATGGGGGGTGCCCGCCTCGAACTTGAAGGGCAGGGTATTGAAGGTGGTGCCGCTGAAACTGACCCGATCGATCATCTCGCCACCGGCTTGCCAGGGCGGCATCCGCTCCAGTAGTTCGGTGCGGCCCCACAACACACCGATGCCGGTCGGGCCATAGAGCTTGTGACCGGAGAAGGCGTAGAAGTCGCAACCGATGGCCTGCACATCCACCTCGAGATGAGCCACCGCCTGAGCGCCATCGAGCAGGGTCACGGCACCCACTGCTTTGGCAACTGCTACTATCCGGTCGACCGGATTGACGGTACCGAGGGCATTGGAGACGTGGGCTACGCTCACCAGCCGGGTACGTGGCCCCAGCATGGCGTGATAGGCGGCCAGATCGAGAGCGCCCCGTTCATCGAGGGGGATGACCCGGATCACCGCTCCTGTGCGTTGGGCGACCAGCTGCCACGGGACGATGTTGGCGTGGTGCTCCAGCGTGCTGAGGATGATCTCGTCCCCCGCTTTGAGCTCGCTCACCCCCCAGCTCTGGGCCACCAGATTGATCGCCTCTGTGGTGCCGCGGGTCCAGATCACCTCGTGGCTGCGGGGTGCATTGATAAAGCGGGCGACCGTCTCGCGGGCAGCCTCAAAGGCGCGGGTAGCGCGGCCACTCAGAGCATGGGCGGCGCGGTGCACGTTGGCGTTGTCGGCCCCATAGTAGTGAACGATGGCATCCAGTACCGTTTGAGGCTTCTGGGTGGTGGCGGCGTTGTCCAGATAGACCAGAGGGTGGCCGTTTACCTCCTGCGCTAAGGCCGGAAACTGGCTGCGCAGCTGGTCGTGCTGTTGCTGATTCATGCTCCCCTCATCATCTGGAAAAAGTCATCATCTCGAAAGGTCGGCCATGATCCTGAAAATAGCGCCCGAACACAAGGCGCGATAAGCCCGATGAGCGGTTGCCTGCCGTGCAGCAGGTACGGCTCGTCGGGTGATTTCTGGTACAATGCCGCCCCTCATCATAAGCCAAGAGATCCGGCCCATGAAGCTCAACCCCAATCAGAACGAAGCGGTCAAGTATGTTTCCGGCCCTTGCCTGGTGCTGGCGGGTGCCGGATCGGGCAAGACCCGCGTCATCACCAACAAGATTGCCTATCTGGTGCAGCAGTGCGGCTACAGTGCGCGCAATATCGCCGCCGTCACCTTTACCAACAAGGCGGCGCGGGAGATGAAAGAGCGGGTCGGCCAGACTTTGGGTCGCAAGGAGGCGCGGGGGCTGATGGTCTCCACCTTCCATACACTGGGTCTCGATATCATTCGTCGTGAGCACAAGAGCCTGAATCTCAAGGCGAACTTCTCCCTGTTCGATGACACCGACCAGCTGGCGCTGCTGAAAGAATTGACTGAAGACGAGCTCGACAACGACAAGGACAAGCTCTCGGCCCTTATCAGCCAAATCTCCAACTGGAAGAACGATCTGATCCTGCCCGCCCGCGCCATGCGTATTGCTCGCGGGCCGGACGAGGTGTTGATGGCCCAGCTCTATGAGCGTTATCACCGCCAGATGGTGGCCTATAACGCGCTGGATTTTGACGACCTCATCGTGATGCCGACCCTGCTGCTTAAGAGCAATCAGGAGGTGCGCGAGCGCTGGCAGAACAAGATCCGCTATCTGCTGGTCGATGAGTACCAAGACACCAACACCAGCCAGTACGAGCTGGTGAAGCAGATCGTCGGCGAGCGGGCCCGTTTTACCGTGGTAGGGGATGATGACCAGTCCATCTACTCCTGGCGCGGTGCCAAGCCGCAGAATCTGGTGCTGCTGAGCGAGGATTTCCCCAGCCTCAAGCTGATCAAGCTGGAGCAGAACTACCGCTCCAAGCGGCGGATCCTCAAGTGCGCCAACATCCTGATCGCCAACAACCCGCATGTCTATGACAAGGCGCTCTTCTCCGAGTTGGATGAAGGGGTGAAGCTCAAGGTGCTGTTCGCCAAGAACGAGGAGCACGAAGCGGAGCGGATCGCTGCCGAAATGATGGGACACAAGTTTATGAACCGCACCCGGTTCAAGGATTACGCCATCCTCTATCGGGGCAACCATCAGTCGCGCATCTTCGAGAAGGCGCTGATGACCAACCGGATTCCTTATCGTATCTCCGGCGGTACCTCGTTTTTCTCCCGCACCGAGATCAAGGACATCATGGCCTACCTCAAGCTGCTGGTGAATCCGGATGAGGACACCGCCTTCCTGAGGGTGGTCAACCTGCCGCGCCGCGAGATTGGCCCCACCACCCTCGAAAAACTGGGTCAGTATGCCAACCAGCGCGGCAAGAGTCTGTTTGCCGCCAGCTTCGAGCTGGGGCTGGAGCAGCACCTATCCGGCCGTGGCCTCACTGCATTACAGGCCTTCACCAACTGGCTGGTTCGCCTTGGCGATCAGGCGCTGCGCGGCAATCCGGTGGAGGCGGTGCGGGACATGATCAAGGAGATCCACTACGAAGAGTGGCTCTACGAGACCTCCCCCAGCCCGAAAGCGGCCGAGATGCGGATGCAGAACGTCTCCACCCTCTATCGCTGGATCACCGAGATGCTGGAAGGGGATGAGCTGGAGGAGTCGATGACGCTGGCTCAGGTGGTCACTCGCCTCACCCTGCGCGACATGATGGAGCGCAACGAAGGGGAGGATGATGCCGATCAGGTGCAGTTGATGACGCTGCATGCCTCCAAGGGGCTGGAGTTCCCCTATGTCTACATGGTGGGGATGGAGGAGGGCTTGCTGCCTCACCAGACCAGCATAGACGAGGACAACGTGGAGGAGGAGAGGCGTCTCGCTTACGTGGGCATCACTCGGGCCCAGACCGAACTAACCTTTACCCTCTGCAAGGAGCGGCGCCAGTTTGGCGAGTCGGTACGGCCAGAACCGAGCCGCTTCCTGCTGGAGCTGCCGCAGGATGACCTTGAATGGGAAAACCAGAAGAAGGTGACTGCCGAGGAGCGCCAGCAGAAGGGGCAGGTCGGTGTTGCCAACCTGCGGGCGTTGTTCAAGAAGGATTAACCCTAAGGATTGGCCGGGGTCAGTAGCGGCACTATATCTGCTCCCGGCATGGGCGGAGAGATATAGCGCCCTTGCCCCATCCGGCAGCCAATATCGATGAGCTTCTGCAACTGCTGCTGGTTCTCGATCCCCTCGACGACCAGGGTGTAATCGAGATCCTGACAGATATCCCGCATGGCGCGGATCAGCGCCAAATCTTTGGGCGATTGCAGCATCCTCTGGGTAAAGCTGTCATCCACTTTGATGTAATCCACCGGGAAGTGGAACAGGGCGTTGAGGGAGGAGAAGCCGGTACCGAAATCATCGAGGCTGATCTGGATACCCTTGGCCCTCAGGTCATGCAGGGATGCCAGCGCATCGGAATCTTGCCGCGACAGCTCCCGCTCGTTGAATTCAAAAATCAGATAGCCGGGGGCGACCCCTTCCTCTTCGATAATTCCCATTAGGCGCATGATGTGGTCATGGTTGACCAGATGTTTGCCCGACAGATTGATGGCGACCTTGAACTTGCTCTGCCCGGAGATTGGCAGCCAGTTCTTCAGTTGCTGACAGGTGTGGCGCAGGATCTGGTAATCCAGCTCCAGTATCAGACCGCACTGCTCTGCCAGCGGAATAAAGTCGAACGCATCCTTCAGAATCCCCTCCTCGGTCAGCCAGCGCGCCATCACCTCCAGTCCGGTCAGGCGGCTATCCTGCAGCCGGATCACCGGCTGGAAGTAGGGGACGATACGCCCCTCCCGCAGGGCTCTGGCCAGCATCTCTTCCGGCGAATTCCAGTTCTGGTTGATGCAATCATCCGAGTAGCTGACGATGCGGCTGCGGCCATTGCGTTTGGCCTGATACATGGCCAGATCGGCCTGATGGAGCAGCTGGCTGATATCTGAGGTTTGCTCGGAGACGCTCGATACCCCAAGGCTGACGGTAATGCTCAACTCGTTGCCGAGTAGCCGGAACGGGTAGGAGAGGCGGCTGATAATGCGGTTGAGCACCGGGCTGATGTCATCGTCGCTCTTGCTGCTGTCCAGATAGATGACAAACTCATCGCCCCCCAGTCTGGCCACCAGATCGTTTTGCCGGATGCAGGTTTGCAGGCGGCGGCTCACCTCCTTGAGCAGCTGATCGCCAGCGCTGTGGCCCAGGGTGTCATTGATCTGCTTGAAGTGATCCACATCGATAAAAATCACCGCGAATCCCGGCGACTTGTAACGGTTGTAGTGGGTCATGGCGTGGTTGAGGTGGTTCATCAACAGCGCGCGGTTGGGCAGCTGGGTCAGCGGGTCGTGAAGCGCATCGAATTGCAGCCGCCGTTCCAGCTCCTGATGCTGCTTGAGCTGCTTTTGCAGCCTGAGGTTGGTCTGACGCAGCTGTTGCAGCCGCTGGTTGATGGAGTCTTCGGTATTGATGTCGTTGAGCTGCTGGCGGATCCGTCTCAGCTCCAGCAGCAGGGTGAGCTGGCCACGCAGGAAGTCTAGAAACAGCTTGTCGTCGGTCTCCAGCGGTTGAGCCGTGCTGATGATGAAGTGGGCGAAGTACTGTTGTTGCAGCCGCAGCGGCATGCTGTGCCAGTAGCGTGACTCCCTGCTCACCTCGATATTGCTGGTGCTGTGGCACAAGCCGCTGATGAACTCGTCTCCCTGATGGGGATGGGCAGGGTAGATCTTTTCCAGCTTCTGACTGGTTAGCCTGACCAGCAGCATGTCCTCGATGGTGAGCATCTGGCGCAGTACCGCTTCCAGCTGGGAGAAGAGCGCCTGAGCCGGCAGGGTATTGGCGAGCCGCATGATGCGGCTGATGCTCTCGATTTTCTTTTTCCAGTTCGGGTCTTTGCGGATCAGCGGCGAAGGCAGCTCGGTGAGATGGGATCCCGCCTGGGTTTCGGTCAGCCGTTTGGCCAGACACTCCAGCAGCAGACGCAGGGTCGGCAGGTCGGCGGGGGTGCCACGCGCCAGCAACCACTGTATCTGGCCATGCTCGATGGGGAAGACGCACCACCCTTCGGCCTCATCCAGCTGGGTGAGCTGATCGGTGATGCGGGACTGCTCCCGGCCCAGCTGTTGCTTGAAGATGTCGCTGACCTTGTAGGCGTAAAGCCAGTTCAGACCGGTATCGGAGAGGCCCAGCATGCCGAAATGTTGCAGCGGGCAGAGTTGGTCAATCTGCTGGATCAGGGCATCGTAATCGTCAGACGTGGCGGTTTGTGGCGCTGGGAAGTCCATAATGGCAGAGACCAACGCCAACAGAGGAGTTGAGTAGTGGGGTTCGATGGATTGGGCCGACATGTGCAACTCCCGATATGTCTACCTTACAAGAGTAGTCGGAAGCCGATAGATTGAAAGGGCCGCAATTGCGGCCCTTTCAAATACTTACAGCTTGTCGATCATGTAGTGGATGGCGTTTTCAATCTCTTCATCACTACAGTTCGCACAGGTGCCGCGCGGAGGCATCATGCCGGACTTGCCGGTAAAGCCTTCAATGGCATGTTTCTTGAGAGTATCAATGCCCTGGGCGATGCGAGGATCCCAGGCTGCCTTGTCACCCCGTTTGGGGGCACCGGCGGCGCCGGTGTCGTGACAGGCAAAGCAGGCGCCCTTGTATACCGTTTCGCCATCGCGGGGACCGGAAGAGGCGGCCGCCGCCGGAGCAGCACTCGCGCCGGCAATACCTTCCAGATCCTTGGCGGTATAGACCTGACCGATTGGTTTGATCCGCTCGGCAATGGCTTCCGGTGACATCTCATCGGCAGCAAGCACTGCCCCAGACAAGCTGGCGGCCGTCATCCCGACAGCCAGCAAATAGCTCAGTTTTTTCAACACGCTCATATACTCCCAGCAGTCTTTTATTATCCATGTAAACGACGGGATTATAACCGAATAGTTACAGCCATTTAAACGCTTGTGTGTGAAGTGTTAAACACTCTGCGTACAAAGTTTTGGGTGATATCACGGCAATTCGGGCGGTGGAGATAAAAAGAAACCCGGCCTTTGCCGGGTTTCGGGTACCCAAAGGGTGAAATGGGTTATTTGTCCCAGCTCAATATCACCTTGCCGGAGTGGCCGGAGCGCATCACATCGAATCCCTGCTGGAACTCGTCGATGTGGAATCTGTGGGTGATGATGGGGGAGAGATCCAGCCCGGACTGGATCAGGCTGGCCATCTTGTACCAGGTCTCGAACATCTCGCGGCCATAGATCCCTTTGATAAACAGCCCCTTGAAGATCACCTTGTTCCAGTCGATGGCCATGGTGGAGGGGGGGATGCCGAGCATGGCGATCTTGCCGCCGTGGTTCATCTTGTCGAGCATCTCCTGAAAGGCGCTTGGGACGCCAGACATCTCCAGCCCCACGTCGAACCCTTCGGTCATGCCCAGCTCGCTCATCACGTCGGCCAGCTTCTCTTTGCTGACGTTGACCGCGCGGGTGGCGCCCATCTTGCGGGCCAGCTCCAGTCGGTATTCATTGACGTCGGTGATCACCACGTGGCGCGCACCCACATGGCGGCAGACTGCGGCAGCCATGATGCCGATAGGGCCAGCACCTGTGATGAGCACATCCTCGCCCACCAGATCGAAGGAGAGGGCTGTGTGCACCGCATTGCCAAAGGGGTCGAAGATGGCGGCTAGCTCGTCCGGGATGTTGTCCGGCAGCTTGAAGGCGTTGAAGGCGGGGATCACCAGATACTCGGCAAAGGCGCCCGGGCGGTTGACGCCAACGCCAATGGTGTTGCGGCAGAGATGGGTGCGCCCGGCGCGGCAGTTGCGGCAGTGACCGCAGGTGATGTGCCCTTCGCCGGAGACCCGATCGCCGATGGCGAAGCCCCGCACCTCCTGACCGATGGCGACGACTTCCCCAACATATTCGTGGCCGACCACCATGGGTACCGGAATGGTCTTCTGGGACCACTCGTCCCAGTTGTAGATGTGGATATCGGTGCCGCAGATGGCGGTTTTGCGGATCTTGATCAGCAGGTCGTTGTGGCCGAGCTCGGGGGCCGGTACGTCCGTCATCCAGATGCCGACCTCTTTGTGCAGTTTGGAGAGTGCTTTCATGGCTGTTCCTTCAATATGAATGCAGAAAAAAGGGGCTGCAGCCCCTTGATTCAAATCAGATAACGCCGAGTTCACGGCCGATGCGGATGAAGGCGTCGATCGCCTTGTCCAACTGCTCGCGGGTGTGAGCGGCAGACATCTGGGTGCGAATACGCGCCTGACCCTTGGGCACGACCGGGAAGGAGAAGCCCACCACATAGATGCCAGCTGCCAGCATGCGGCTTGCCATTTCGGAGGCCAGTTTGGCATCCCCCAGCATCACCGGAATGATGGCGTGGTCGGCGCCTGCCAAGGTGAAACCGGCGGCGCTCATCCGCTCGCGGAAGTAACGGCTGTTCTCTTTCAGGCGGGCGCGCAGGTCATGACCCTCGGCCAGCATGTCGATCACCTTGATGGTGGCGGCAACGATGGAGGGGGCCAGCGAGTTGGAGAAGAGGTAAGGGCGGGAGCGCTGACGCAGCCAGTCGATCACCTCTTTCTTGCCGGAGGTATAGCCGCCGGATGCGCCGCCGAGCGCCTTGCCCAAGGTGCCGGTGATGATGTCGACCCGATCCATCACGCCGCAATATTCGTGGGTGCCACGACCGTTTTCGCCGATAAAGCCGACGGCGTGGGAGTCATCCACCATCACCAGCGCATCGTATTTGTCTGCCAGATCGCAGATGGATTTGAGGTCGGCGATGACGCCATCCATGGAGAAGACACCGTCGGTGGCGATTAGCTTGAAGCGGGCGCCATCGGCGTCAGCCTGCTTGAGCTGGGCTTCCAGCTCGGCCATGTCGTTGTTGGCGTAGCGATAACGCTTGGCCTTGCACAGCCGCACGCCGTCGATGATGGAGGCGTGGTTGAGGGCATCGGAGATGATGGCATCCTCGGCGCCGAACAGGGTCTCGAACAGACCGCCATTGGCATCGAAACAGGAGGAGTAGAGGATGGTATCTTCGGTGCCGAGGAAGGCAGACATCTTCTGCTCCAGCGCTTTGTGCTGATCCTGGGTGCCACAGATGAAGCGCACCGAGGCCATGCCGAAGCCGTGGCTGTCGAGTCCCTGATGGGCGGCAGCGATCAGATCCGGGTGGTTGGCCAGCCCAAGATAGTTGTTGGCACAGAAGTTCAGTACCTGCTCACCGCCGACGGCGATGCTGGCCTGCTGGGCGGAGGTGATGATGCGCTCCTGCTTGTACAACCCTTCAGCTTGCACCTGGTTCAGTTGCTCGGTCAGGTGACGATAGAATCCGTTAGACATCCTCGATCCTTAGTGGCTATTTCAGCTGCGTATCAACAGAGGGCGACATTTTACTGCAATCTGTTGCGGTAAATTCAAATGATTGTGCTGATATTCAACAAATGTGAAACAGATCTCACCCAGCTGGTTGGGCCAGCTGGCGGTAGTGCTGTTCCAGCTGCTGGATCTGTCCGGCAACCTGGGGTTGCACATAGGGGCGCAGCAGGAACAGCACCTTCAACACGCCCTGATAGAGCAGCGGTTTGGTGATGCGGGTGTTGGGGGCCTGGGCAATCTGGAACGGGATCCAGCAGGTCACCACCATCTTGATGGTCTGGCCCAGATCTGGCAGGTCTTCATCGCTGACATCTATGATGCCCCCTTCGCGCAGACTCCTGAGCAGGGCGACCACGGAGGAGCGCATCTGCTCCTGGGCCTTGAGGTACTTCTGTTGCAGCGGTTCGTCACGGCTCAGGATGTCCGGCAGGTTGGCGTAGAAGAAGCGGAACTGCCACATCAGATAGAAGATGGCATCGAGATAGCCCATCAGATCCTGCAGAGTGATTTCACGGTTGCGGGTCGGCACGAAGCTCTCGCTCAGGTGACGGGCATACTGGTCGAAGATGGAGTGGATGATGTCTTCTTTATTGCGGAAGTGGTAGTAGAGGTTGCCCGGGCTGATACCCATGTGCGCCGCAATATGGTTGGTGGTGATGTTGCGTTCACCCTGATCGTTGAACAGCTCGGTCGCGCTGTGAATGATCCTGTCTCTGGTTTTCATCACTCATTCCTCCAACAGGTTCCGCTCGGGGCAGTTTTGAACAAGGTCGAATCCCCGGACGGCCCGTGATAAACTTTTCGGCAATTTCAAATTGGCTCACTATACACAGCTTTAACAAGCAGTCACATGTAGCCATCAACGTACGAGAGGCAAACTCCATGATCGTAGTAACTGGCGGTGCTGGCTTTATCGGCAGCAATCTGGTCAAGCAGCTGAACGCTCAAGGACGGACCGATATCGTGGTCATTGATGACCTGACCGACGGCACCAAGTTCGTCAACCTGGTCGATCTGACCATCGCTGACTACATGGACAAAGACGAGTTTCAGGCGCGCATCGTCTCCGGTGACGAGTTTGAAGAGTGGGACAACGGCATCGAGGTGATCTTCCACGAAGGCGCCTGCTCTGCTACCACCGAGTGGAACGGCAAGTTCATCATGGAGGTCAACTACGAGTACTCCAAGGATCTGTTCCACTACTGCATCGAGCGTGAAATCCCGTTCATTTACGCCTCTTCTGCCGCGACCTACGGTGGCCGCAACGACAACTTCATCGAAGATCCCAAGTTCGAACAGCCGCTCAACGTCTACGGCTACTCCAAGCAGCTGTTTGACCAGTACGTGCGCCGCTGGATGCCGGAGATCAACTCTCAGGTCGTCGGCCTCAAGTACTTCAACGTCTACGGCCCGCGCGAGCAGCACAAAGGCTCCATGGCTTCCGTCGCCTTCCACCTCAATACCCAGGTGAAGAAGGGCGAGAATCCCAAGCTGTTCGAAGGTTGCGATGGCTTCCCGAACGGTGGCCAGATGCGTGACTTCATCTATATCGATGACGTCTGCAAGGTAAACCTCTGGTTCTGGCAGAACCCGCAACACTCCGGCATCTTCAACTGCGGTACCGGCCGTGCCGAGCCGTTCCAGAACGTGGCCGAAGCAGTGATCAAGCATCATCAGAAGGGAGCCATTGAGTACATTCCCTTCCCAGATCACCTCAAGGGCCGCTACCAGAGCTTCACCCAGGCTGATATGACCAAGCTGCGCAGCGTGGGTTATGACGCCGAGTTCAAAACCGTTGCCGAAGGGGTAGCGGATTACATGACCTGGCTCAACCGGGCCTGATTATTCGCTTTTGCGGAATGGCCGCCAATGAGGCGGCTTTTTCATTATTTCCTATGTGGTTAGCATGAAGAAAAAAGTTTTATTTATAATGGAAACATTGGGCGGAGGAGGCGCCGAAAAGGTCCTTATTGAAACGCTTAAGCGTTTGGATTTTAGTAAATACGCTATTACGCTGCTGTTATTAAGGCGTGAGGGTGTATATTTATCTCAAGTTCCTAAAAATGTAAAAGTAGAATTTCTGTTGCCGACCGAACCATCGGGGTTGTTTCAGCGTAGAATTTTTTTCTCTATTAAAAAACGCTGGTGGAATTTCGTGCTAAATAGCAAGTGGTTAGCAAATATCGTATTTAATGAACGATATGATGTTGGTATCGCATTTTTGGAAGGGAATAGCTCTCTGTTGTTATCGCACCTGAATTCTGTTGTTCGAAAGATAGCATGGGTCCATATAGACTTGTTGTGCCATCAAATTCTCTCCAGAAAAATTGAGCGTACCGTTTATAAAAAAATGGATAACATTGTCTGTGTCTCTAAAGGTGCACAGAATGCATTATTGAAATTGTATCCTGAAGTGAAACCATATACTCAAGTGGTTTATAACCCTGTTGATATAGAAGGCATAATGCGGAAAAGTCATGAGCCTATTACGAGTGAGGGGCAAATAAAAGTTATTGCTATTGGACGGCTATGCAATGCCCAGAAAGGATTTGACATCTTGCTGGCTGCTCATAAAATAAATATTGATGCAGGGGTTAAATATCACCTTACTATTTTGGGAGAAGGTGATGATAGAGCTGGGTTAGAGTCATTTATCAATATTAATAATATTGGTGATAGTACGAAATTACTTGGATTCAAGGAAAATCCATATCCATATCTTGCTGATGGCGATCTATTCGTTATGTCCTCACATTATGAGGGTTACCCAGTTGTACTCGTAGAAGCAATGGCATTGGGGAAGGCCATTGTATCGACAAATTGTACTGGACCTAATGAAGCTCTCGATGGCGGGAAATATGGTGTTCTCGTTCCTGTCGGGGATGCAAATGCGCTTGCATTGGCAATACGAAAAATGATTGAAAATCAAAAAATGCTATCAACATATAGTTCCTTATCGAAGGAGCGAGCCAAGATTTTCAATCTCCGAGAGAGTATGAGGCAGATCGAGCAATTATTAGATGGGGAGAGCAAACATCCTTCCAGTTGCACTCTTCATTCGAGTCTTGCGAACGGAGGTGTAGGGTGAATATATTGATGGCACTCTCCCAGCTCGAGGTAACGGGAGCTGAGGTCTATGCCACCACGGTCGGTAACGAACTGACCCGGCGTGGTCACAACGTCTTTTATGTATCAGATACCCTGACCAAGCCGACTCTTGGCCCAGTCTTCAAGCTGAGATTCAACAAGCGCAGCATTCTGCGCCGCTTCTGGCACGTCTTCTACCTTATCTATCTCATCAAAAAGCACCATATCCAGTTGGTGCATGCTCACTCCCGCGCCTCCGGCTGGAGCAGTTATGTGGCCTGCAAGCTGACTGGCACCCCGATGATCACCACGGTTCATGGTCGCCAGCCGGTGCACGCTTCGCGCAAGGCATTCCATGCTCTCGGCTATCGGGCAGTTGCCGTTTGTGAGGATATTGCCCATCAGATTGTCGACAATCTGGGGGTCGATCCCGCGATAGTGCAGGTGCTGCGCAACGGTATCGAAACCGACAAATTCCAGCCTGTGCCAGCGCCGGACAATCCCAAGCCGGTGATTGCCATCATTGGCCGTTTGAGCGGCCCCAAAGGGGAGCTCTGTTACCGTCTGCTCGATGAAGTGCTCGATCTGGATGCCTGTCGGGTGCGGATTGTCAGCGGTACCAAGGTACCGGAGCGCTTTGCCCGTTTCGAAGGACGCGCCGAGTTTGTTGGCTATGTCGATGATGTCCCCGCTCTGCTGGCGAGTTGCGATCTGGTGATCGGTGCCGGTCGGGTAGCGATGGAAGCACTGCTCTGTGGTCGGCCCGCCTTTGCCATTGGTGAAGCCAGGGCCATTGGTCTGGTGACCGAACAGAATCTGGATGATGCTCTGGCGAGTAATTTTGGCGATATCGGCCCCAAGGATCTGGCTATCGATTTTGCTGCCCTGAAGGGAGAAATCGAGACCGCCCTGGCCAGCAAGACAGTGCCGGAAGTCATTCGGCAGCGCATTCAGGATGAGTATGGCTTGCAGGGGGTAGTATCTGGCCTCGAAACCATCTATCAGGATGCCGTAGTCGAAACCCTGCGCCGCGAGATGCCCGTCATCATGTACCACCGCTTTATCGAACAGGATAGCGAGAAAGGGGTGCATGGCACCTGGATGCCGATCACCATGTTCGAGAAGCATCTGCGACTGATGAAGTGGCTCGGCTACGAAACCCTGACTTTCCGCGATTTGGCGGACAAAGGCTTTATCCACCGTCTGCAATACGGCAAGAAGTACCTGATGATCACCGCCGATGACGGCTATCAGGACAACCTGACCCGCATGCTGCCGCTGCTGGAAAAATATGGTTATAAAGCCGTGGTGTACGTGGTCACCGGTGAAGGCTATAACCGTTGGGATGTGGAGCATCCGACCAATCCGGACACCAAGGTTTCATTGATGAGTGGTGAGCAGGTCAAGGCGTTGGCCGCCAGCGGTCATGTGGAAATTGGTGGTCATACCCTGACTCACCCCCGCTTGAGCAAGCTCACACCCGAACAACAAGCCCATGAAATTCAGGAGAATAAACGCCAACTGGAGGCCTTGCTTGGCCATCCGCTGCTCTCGTTCGCCTATCCTTACGGAGATATGAACGAGAGTGCCAAGGAGCAGGCTATCGCTGCCGGGTATCGTTTTGCCGTTGCTACCAATAGCGGCCCCAAAGCAATGCACCAGGACCCTTTCCAGATCCGCCGGATCGCCATCTTTCCCCGCACAGATGTGTTTGGGTTATGGCGCAAAATTCGCGGAAATTATGTATTCAGGAAGTAATCAATGTCTTCAGTCTTACAGGTCAGGATTGATCGTCTGACCACAGCACTTTTTTCCTTGACCTTGGCATTTACATTTTGTGGGCTTTTTTTACTACCTAACGGCAAGACAATCCTTTCCAATATGTTGGTTATCTCGATTTTGGCTGGCATTGTGAATCTGGTCATTTGTAAGAGCAGGGATGTAGGGCTACATGATCGTCGCATTCTATGGCTCTTTCTTGGGTATGCTGCTTTTATTCAAATAAACCGTCTTATTCATGGTGATCAGTATGGAGTTATGCGTAGTCTTGGCTATGTTGCCTTATTCGGCCTCTTGGTACCGAGAAAAGAAATCGTTCTAAAAGTTAGCCGATACGCCATCATGCTGGGTGGAGTGGGAATGGGCTGTATCAGTTTGTGGCAACAGTCTCAGGGTGTCTATAGGGTTGAGGGGTTTACTAATGCAATCCTTTTTTCACAGGCAAGCTTGGTGATAGCTTTGTTGGCTTGGGGGCTATACACAGAGGTGTCGATTGCCAGATGGGAGAAGGCGGGGGCTTTGTTATCTGTCTTGATGGCGCTCTACAGCCTCTATGTATCGCAGAGCCGTGGTGTTTGGCTGGCATTTATGACAATTGTTGGCTTGATGGTGATTGTTAAGGCAATAAAAAAACCACTAAAATATATTGTTTTTTTGCTTCTGATATTGGGCAGCGGAACCGCTTTTTACCACCAGAGTTCTGTGTTGCAAGAACGAGTTCAGGCTAGTATCTCCGATCTCAGTAACGCAGAGAAGGGGCAGTATGATACCTCTTGGGGGCTACGCCTAGTTGCATGGCAGGGAGCATGGCAAGGCTTTCTAACCTCACCCATTCTTGGGGTGGGAACTGATGGGTTTGATGCCGTAAAAAAATCACTGGTTGCATCCGGTGTTAGCTCTCCTTTATTACTCAATCCTGTGTTGGCCCATTCTCACAATCAATATATGCAAAACTTGATCATTCGTGGGACGGTTGGGGGCGTGGCACTGCTATTATTCTTGGGATGGCCCATGTGGTGGGCGGTAAAATGTTGGGGTGTGAGTTCAGTTGGTGTATTGTTACCACTTTCCTTTGCCATCGGCAGTGTAAGTGATGTTCCATTTGAGCATCAAAATACATTGTTACTATATGCGCTGGGGCTGTTGTTCATATGGCTTTGTGGTCTAAATGATATTAGAGGTACTCGATGATTCCAATTTTTGTCATCAGTTTGTTGCGAAGCCATGAGCGGCGTGAAGCTATTGAGAAACAAATGGCTCGTTTAGGATTGTCTTTTACTTTTTTTGATGCGGTAGATGGAAAGTTACTGAATGATAACGATCTCTCTAAGGTCGATCTGAAGCTGGCTAAGGTCTTTTGTGGGCATTCCTTAAGCTTGGGTGAAGTGGGTTGTGCATTGAGTCATATCAGACTCTATGAAATGATGGTAAAAAACAATATAGATAAGGCTATCATATTAGAGGATGATATCCATCTTCACATGCATTTCAAGAATGTTGTGGAGGGGGCGATAAAAAAATCATCTTCAGAAATTATATTTATTCATCATGGAAAAGCAAAGCAGTGGCCTTGGGCTAGGAAATTACCAGAGGGTTATCGCTTATCCCGTTATCTTCGACCGAGTAAAAAATCAAACAGAGGAATTATATCGACAGCTGGATATATATTAAATCTGGCTGGTGCGCGAAAGTTATTGAAATGTGCTTATCCTGTAAGAATGCCATCTGATTACTTGACGGGGCGGCTTCAATTAAATGCACTTAATGCGTCAGGTATTGAACCATGTTGCTTAGATGTGGGTTATTTTGATACGACGATTGATGATCGTAACTATGGTCAACATATAAAGTAATTAAGGTAATAGTTGTGATTAGAACTTTTCAGCTGTGGAGAGATGCACTTCGCCGCAAGCTTGGTATTTTATTTTTTGATCGTCATTTATCAGTGAGATCGTCATCACATGGTGCCACTGTTTTTGTTAGGTGGGATGCTAAGCTTGGTGATGCAATCGTCTCTTCCTGGGTAGCAAGGGAGATTAAAAATAAATTTCCGGAGCGGAAAGTCTATGTCATTACCAGCTCTGAAATGGCACCATTGTTTAGAGACTTTTTTAACTTTGATTACGTCTTTGAAATACCCAAGAGGGCTGGCTATATGGAGCTCAAAAAATTAGCCAATGAAATTGGGGATGTGGATTATCTTGTGCATTTTAGCCAAAAGATGAAGATGAAAGACCTTTATTTCATCTCCAAAGTTGGGAGCAAAAATGTAGCAGGAGTCGATGATGAGCTTGACTGTATTAATATCAAGCTGGGCCAAAAAACAGCAGGGATGCACTTCGCTAAGAAATTTAAGGTGCTGTTGGAGCATATGGGGATTGCTAACCCTGATACCAGTTATATAGTTCCTTCGTGTCAGGGGGTTGAGGATAGGGTTGGCTCTTGGTGGCCAAGTAATAAAACGTTGTGCTTCAATCCATATGGCAGTGGGACATCCCGTTGTTTCAGTGTTGAGAAAACCATAGCGTTAATTAACACGATGCTTGATTCATCAAATTACAACATTTGTCTCTTGTATCCACCTGGGCGTGAGAGGGACGTTGAACGAATTTTATCTCATGTTTGTGACCCAACCAGGGTTGTTAGTGATCATGAGAAACCATCTTTGGCTGCGCTCTTTGCACAGATAAGGCATTGTGCCGGTATGGTATCGGTGGATACTGCAACAGTGCATATTGCAACAGGTTTGAATAAACCTGTTCTTGGTATTTACAATGATAATTTCGGGATGCCAGAAAATGTGGAGTGGCATCCAAATAATCCTCGCTCAAGTGTTATCTACGCAGAAACTAGGTCTGCACAACAAGACGTAAATTTTATAAACGTTGCTGAATTTAAAACAGTATTCAACAAATGGGTGGCTGATTATCTATAGAGAGTTGGGGTTTTCCCCAACTCTTTCTCATAAAGATATAAACTGTTCGGTCACACTTTCACTAGAAAATGGTTGATAACAGTTTGAATTAATGGAAATTCTTATTTGATCAACACTTGTAATTGCCATGGCAAGTTCACTGATATCTTCCATCGGGATTAGAAATTTATCGAGTGGTTTCGTCAATATCTCTGCCGGCCCAGACGGACAATCCACACTGATAACCGGGGTGTGGCAGATAAGTGCTTCAATAAGCACTGTTGGCAGTCCTTCAGCATCGGATGTCAGGATAAGTGCCTGCGCAGCTTTGATAAAGGGATATGGATTCTTCTGAAAGTCGATTATCTTCACCTGGTTGGCAAGATTCATCTCCGCGATCATGGCCTCAATGTGAGGGCGTCGATCCCCTTTGCCCATCAGGACGAGTGGCGTATCAACGCCACTTAGCTGATATGCCTGCAAGAGACGATCGTGGCGTTTTCGTTCTTCGAAGGTGCCAACATGGATAAAATACTTGTCGAATGGCTTGCTGAAAGGCTCATTGGCCAACGCCTGAATTTTCTCGATATCAAATGGATTGTAGATAACCTGACACGATTTGGGTGTAGCTTTTACATTTTGCAAAATGTCGTCCGCGATGCCACGAGATACGCAGATCAGTTTTTTGCCATTATAGAAGCGCTTGAATTTTTCATATCCTTTGGCATTGTCTTTGGCAAAACCGGTGACATTTCCGTGGATCCAGTAATAAATATTCAGTGTATCAGGCAGGTGTCTGGTAATTTTGTCACATGAGCATGAGATAATTACGTCAGGCGAGATCTCTTTGACTTTTTTAAAGATCAGAGATGCTTGTATTTTTTCAACCGCAACATTGGATATGGCTTTAGTCAGCTTTGTGACAATGCCAAGATTAATCGGGTGAATGTTGTCAGGTAGCGTATGGTCTATTTTTTCCCGCAAGGTAAACAAGGTTACATCTGCACCGGCATCTTTTAGCAATGATGCGGTATTGAGCAAAACCTTTTCCGCACCACCACCATACAAGTCTTCAACAATGAATAAAAACTTTTTAACTGGTGGGGTCATAACTGCTCCGCGGGTCTCATAACTGACTGGTAAATCTACTAAAAATGTGAATCGTAAACGAGCAAAATCAGGTGGCAACTGTTAAAGTCGTTAGCAATTTTTTCAATAGGTGTGGATCAATGATTGGTCTTAGTGGGCGCTACCATAACGCATTATTCGCGGCCTGTATATTTGCCGGGCTGCTGCTTTCCTGGTTGTTTTCCGATCACCAACTCCTTACCGGCGATCAGACCCAGATGCTCTACAAAGGTTACCTTGGGGCCTATGAGGGGGTCTGGCTCAGCTATGGCAATGCGGCGAGTGCGGTGGGCAATGTGCCGGGGAGTTTGTCGGCCTGGCTGATTGGCGGGCCGCTGCTGCTGTGGAATTCTCCCTATGCCCCCATGGTGTTGCTGCTGGCGATGCGGTTGGTCGGATTCCTGCTGTTTGATGCGGTGATCCGTCAGGTGTTTGATGACAGGGTGCGTCTGCTGTTTCTGGTGCTCTGCTGGCTCAACCCCTGGTTCCAGTACGAGAGTCTGCTCTACAACCCCTCCTATCTGTTCCTTTTCTCGGCCATGCACTGCTGGTCGGCCTGGCATATGCGCGAGCGGGCCTCCTTCTGGCATATGATCGTTCACCTGCTGGCCATCGGCATGGCGATGCAGCTGCACTACTCCTGGCCGCTGCTGGCGGTAATGTCCACCTATCTGTTCTGGCGCCGCATTCTCAAGGTGAGCTGGAGCGGGGGGGTGGTGGCTACCCTGCTGATCGGTGCCTCCCTGATCCCCTACGCCATGGAAGTGATGAGCAACAGCCACATCACCCAAAACGTCGATCCCGAGGCGCGTCAGCGCTATATCGGCTGGGGGCTGGTGCATGTCTATCCGGTGTTGAAATCAGTGCTCTACTGGCTGCGTTACGGCTCTTGGCTGTTTGCCAGCAAGCTGGTCAACGATACCCAGTTCATCTGGTTGGCGGGGCACGAATACCTGCAGATGGCGGCAGTCTGGCTGTGGCGGGTGGTGATCTACGGGGTAGGCTCGGCGACTGTGCTGCTGGCGGCCAAGGCCAACTGGCAGCTGTGGTGCGAACTCAAGCCGCGTCTGCTGCGCAGCGACCGCGCGCCTGTGGATGGCGAGAGCTGGCTCGGTCTCTATGCGCTGGCGGCGGTGCTGGCGGTGCTGGTGAGTGCGGCGCTCTCGCCCATCATCTTCAACTACTGGCACCTGATGCTGATCTTCCCCTACGCCCTGTTCCCGATCCTGCTGTTGTTGGTGCGCTGGAGCCGCCGTTATCCGCAGTGGCTTGGCAAGGGGCTGCTGGCAGCCACCCTGTTCTGCACCGCGGTGAACCTGATTGCGGCGTGCGACAGCACCAAGTTCTCCTATCAGGCGGACTACAAAACCCAGGTGCTGGAGTATCTGCAAGAGATGAAGCTGCAACCCAAGCAGTGAGTCATCCACGGCCAGCTCCCCTATCTCGGGGGGCTGGCTGTCACTATTCGAAACGGTCCATATGGGCAAAGTTTTTGGCTTCGGCAACCCAACCCTCACGCCCCTGCTTGTCCCGAATTTTTACCCACCACTGGTTCTGCGGTGACCGGCCGTATCTGATCTCTTTGCGCGCATAGTCATAATCGAGAATGTAGGTTTTGCCCTTGTACCAGAACAGGCTATTGCCTTCGCCCAGTCCGCCGAGGATATAAAGCGTTTCCCCTGCCTTCATATTCAACAGTGGCCCTTTTCCCTCCTTGCTATAGCCCAGCTTGACCGATCTGAGTATTTCGACGATCCCCGGTTGTTCGGTAATGACAACCCCGGTTAGTCCTTCCACCTGCTGGCCGCGGGGTAGCCGGAACAGCGCTTTGGCCGTCAGGGATGGCTCGGCTCTGACAATCACCTCTTGCTTGGTGGTCCACGCCTGATAGGTACAACCCTCAAACGGGCAGCGACCCCAGTCGTAATAGGGCAGGCGCGGTTTTTCATCAGAACTTACAGTCGTAGCAAACAGCGACAACAACAGCAAAAACAGTCTCATGAATCTACCTGTCCGGCGGGGCGCTCACCCGCCGGTTTGATGAATGGGGCCGCACTATATCTCAAGAGACCAAAATCCATCAAAGCAGCGGGATTATTGATTTTCACCGCAATAAAATGGGTGGTCGATGGCCATGAAAGCAGGGGGCGAAAGAGGCCGAAGCGCGTCGGGAGCGGATAGCCCGCCCCTTTGCCTTGTGCCATGCTGATGGCTATCAGGGCATCGGGTCGGCACCTATGGGCATCTCTCGTTCGGGTATGCGTTTGGTATTACTGCTATCGGCACTTCTTCTCCCTCTTATGACCATCAGCCAGGCCGTGGCGATCAACGCGCCACTGCGGGGATGTGTCTTTCAGCTGGCGCCGCTGGTCACCATCGATCAGCAGGGCAAGGTCTCCGGGCCGGTGATCGACTACTTTCGCCGTCATATCGAACCCGCGATCGGGCGTGCCATCGAGTGGCAGGGGCTCAATGTGGCGCGGCTGCTCAGCAACCTCGAGAGCGGCGAGTGCGATCTGACCCCGCTGCTGAGTTACAGTCCCGAGCGTGCTCGTCATTTCCGCTATATCGACCCCCACCTGTTGCTGCTGCGGCCGGTGCTGGTGGTACTGGTACCATCGCGACTTCATGCGGTTGAGCGGCAGGAGGATCTCTACGGCACCACCATCGGCTGGTCGAGCCAGGCGATCGTGCCGCCGCTGTTGCAGCATCCGCAGATCCACATCGACACCCTCTCCCAGCTCAGCTGGGAGCATGGCAACATGCAGAAGTTGCTGCGTGGGCGGATTGATGCCGCGCTCTTCTCCAACGATATTTCCGCCAACCATTTTCGTGCCAAGCTCCCTGCGGCGACCCGCCTCATCTACCTTCCAGTCACCCCGCTGCAGGTGCATATTGTGCTGAACAAGTCGTTGGGGGATGGCAATCCCGAACTGGTGCAACATATGCGTCAGATGGTGGAGCGGGTGCCGCTCGCCTCGCTGGTGGAGCCAACCCCGCGGCTGTGGGGGCGTTGAGAGGGGCTTGCGTGCAATAATCTACAAGTCCAAGGCCCGCTTCTGGTGTATCTATAACCCATGAATACCACCGATTCCCTCATCCGCTACTGGCAATCCCCGCACCTGCCGGGGGTCGAGCTGTCACACTCCCACCACAGGGCGTTCAGCTATGGCCGCCATGTCCATCTCGACTACCATATCGGGCTGGTGCAGCGGGGTGGCCAGAAGTTTATCCACAAGGGAAACAGCCACCATCTGGTGCGCGGGGTGCTCTCTACAGTCAACCCGGATGAGGTGCACGACGGCCTCAGCCTGCTGCCGGAAGGATACGAGGTACGGGTCTTTGCCATCGATCCGCAGCAGCTGACGCTCTGGCTGCCGGAGCAGCCGGAACCCTTCTTCGACAAGGGATTGCAGAGCCGCCCCGACCTCTATCAGGGCTTTGCCCA
Organism: Aeromonas sp. 159; assembly: GCF_963862045.1. Lineage (NCBI taxonomy): Bacteria > Pseudomonadati > Pseudomonadota > Gammaproteobacteria > Aeromonadales > Aeromonadaceae > Aeromonas > Aeromonas sp. 159. The sequence goes on from NZ_CAWLMI010000010.1 coordinate 22,611, forward strand.
GCTACACGTCTATCTCGACAACCCCAAGGCCGATGGCCTGCTGATCGAGAGCCAGCTGCTCGCCCTGCTGGGGGAGCTGCTGCATCTGGCCCCCGAGGTGCACCAGCTGGCCGATCCCCAGTTGCGATTCCTGCGCGACTACCTGATGGCTGCCCTTGACGAGCCCCACTCGCTGGAAGAGCTGGCGGGGCTGCTCGGGCTCGATCGTTTCGCCTTCCTGCGCCAGTTCAAGAAGCGTAGCGGCATGACCCCCTACGCCTGGCTGAAACGGCTGCGGCTGGAGCAGGGCAAGCGGTTGCTGGCGAGCGGCATGGCGGTGAGCGAGGTGGCGCTGGCGGTCGGCTTCTTCGATCAGAGTCACTTCCACCACGGTTTTCGCCAGGCATTCGGTCTGACACCCGCCGAATTTCGTGCCCAGATGCAATCTTTTACAAGCCGCGCCCCCCGCTGATCCGCCATGCTGGCTCTCCGTCGTTAAAGCGAGAGTTGTTATGCTGACCAGTCTGTTCGTTACCCTCGGCCTGATGCACCTGATTGCACTGGCCAGCCCCGGCCCCGATTTCGCCCTGATCCTGCGCACCAGCCTGCACCGGCCGACCGCCCTTGGCGCGGCGCTGGGCATCTCGCTGGCGATCATGGTGCACGCCACCCTGAGCCTGACCGGGATCAGCATGCTGATTGCCAGTCACCCGCTGCTGTTTATGGTGATCAAGTGCTGCGGCGCCCTCTATCTGGGCTGGTTGGGGTGGGGCGCCCTGATGGCGGCTCGCCAGCAGAACAGTACCGTGATGCAGAGCGCCGCCAACGAGCTGCGCGGCTGGGGCAGGGGCGTGCGCACTGGCCTTGCCACCAACCTGCTTAACCCCAAGGCGCTGGTGTTCTTTATCGGTCTGCTGGCCGCCATGGTGACGCCAGAGGTGGATGGAATAACCCGCAGCCTGCTGGTGGGCGAGCTCTTCATCATCTCCCTCTGCTGGTTCGGGTTGCTGGCGTGGAGCCTCTCCACCGATCGTGCCCAGCGCCTGCTGCTGCGGGTGCAGCGGCCGCTCAATCTGGTGACCGGCGTGCTGTTTGCGGTGGTCAGCCTCTCCATTCTGGCGAGCATGGGCGCCGAGCTGGTGGCCTGACGAGTCGGCGCATGGGCCTATACTCCAACAAGGTTTACCTGTCAGGAGTGCCCGGCCATGCGTCTACTGCCTCTTTGCTGGTTGTTGGGGATGACCCCGGCGCTGGCGGCCCCGGTTCAGCTCAAATTGCTTGAATGGGGCTATCTGCCAGCGGGTTATGAACAACAGTTTGCCGACTACGCCAAAGCCCATGGGGTGGAGGCGACGGTCAGCCGGATCGAGCCGCTGCTGACCGATTTCGACAGCGTCTACCGCGCCCTGCGCACTCGCAGCGCCGATGTGGTGCTGCCGACCAGCTACTTCTACAAGGCCCATCACCAGCCGCTGTTCAAGCTGCTGCTCCCCATCGATTTCAGTCGCCTGCAGCACTACGCCGAGGTGAAACCCGCCCTCAAGAACACCGAGTATGACAAGCAGGGGGAGCGCAACTACTCGGTACCCTTCTCCTACGCCATGTTCAGCCTCGCCTATGACAGCAAGCAGGTGCCGCAAGCGCCCACCAGTTGGCAGGTGCTCGCCAACAGCTCGCCGCCAGGTCAGTTTGCCGAGTTCTGCGACCAGTTCGAGCCGCTGCTCTTTTCGGTGCTGCTTTCGCTGGGCAAGTCGCCCGCCCTGTTTGCCAGCGGCGAGATGTTGGCCGACAAGACCTTGCAGCAAGAGGTGGAGCAGCAGCTCTCGCAGCGGCTGCGAGCCAGTCGCGGCTTCTGGTTCAATCAGGCCAACCGCTGCGAGGATCTGCGCCAGCAGACCTTTGCCACCACCTGGGGGCTGGAGCTGGTGGAGTGCAACAAGCAGAACGAGCAGCAGTGGCGGATCGCCATGGTGCAGGAGGGGGCCATCTATGCCCTCGATGCGCTCTCCATCGCTCGCCATGTCGGCGATGATCCTGCACGGCTCAAGGCCGCCTACCTGCTGGTGGATTTTCTGCTGAGCGCGCCGCTGCAACGCCAGATGCTGGTGGGCACGCCCACCATCTCGGCCAGCAATATGGCCTCCCGGCCGCCCCTCAGCCCGCAGGAGCAGGCGGTGCTGCCGGATCGCCCGCTGCCGGAGTTTGACGAGCGGCTGCTGGTGCCCGCGTTGCCCGCCCATATCAAGAATCGCTACAAACGGATGGTGCAGCAGGCGATCGTCGCCAGTGGCAAAGAGGGGCTGGTCAAGCAGTGTCCCCGGGATCTCGATAACTGATGAATGAGCCTGCTGCTTCTCCGGCGGCAGGCAAGTTTGCGCAAGATGGCTGATGATCGGTCATCGTGCGTTCCAGGGCATTTCCCCGTTCAACTCACGCCGCTCGCGGGCTCGCATCGTTTGAAAAAACCGAGCGCTTTCCGCAGCCCCATTTAGCCGGATTAAACAATCAAACCCTCGCCAGATCGCCGTTCGTACCTTGGCTGACCCTGTACAAAAGTGCCTCAATTGTGACAACTTGGATGTGAGCTGAACAATCCTGATCTGTCCCTTGTGGGAAGGTGATGAATAGGTTATTTCTCTGTGACATTGGCGGCATCCGGCACGGGTTCTCCAGCCATGTGGTGCGAAATCCACAGCAAAAACAAACAGTAAAATGCAGGAGCAAATATGAAAAAGGTCGTGATGGTTGCCGTGGCTGCAGCCCTTCTGGGTGGCTGCGCCGTCAAGAATCAGGTATCCCACAGCTTGCAGGCGATCCCGCTGACAGCCTTCCAGCAGAGCGAGAGCAACCCCAATCAGCGCGTCTACAAGGAGCCGGGCGTTGACCTGCGCCAATACAATGAGGTGCTGCTCGATCCGCTGCAGTTTATTCGTCAGGAGAACGGCCAGTGGTATCTGCTGACCGCCAACGAACAGAACCAGATTGGTCGCTACTACCACGACAAGTTCCAGAGCGAGCTGATCAAGCAGGGCGTCAAGATCGCCACCGCCCCCGGCCCGAAAGTCATGCGGATCCAGGCAGCCGTCACCAACTTCGACCTGACCCGCCCCGACCCCAAGCTGCGGGATCTGCTGCCGGCCAAGATCGCCATCAACGTCACCCGCGAAGTGATCGGCAAGGAGCCTTACCTGCTCAAGGTGGGCAGCATGGCCCAACTGCTCGACTCCCAGAGTGGCAAGCTGCTGGTGCGAGTGATGGATGCCCGTGAGAGCACGGATACCACCCACAAGGATGAGCCCATCACCGCCGAGGAGATGGAGAAGATGCTCGACCAGTGGGCGGCCAGCCGTGCCAAACAGCTGGCGGACAATCTGGGGCGCTGATCGATTGGTGCGTCCAAGCGGGGCGCAGCGGGAGCCTTTTGGGCTGCAATAATGGCAAGATGTTGATAAGGTGGTCATTTTGCAGGCAGGAGAAAATGATATGAAACGCGTGTTGTTACCCATCCTTGTTGCTGGCCTGTTGAGTGCCTGCAGCACCTCGTCACCCACGCCTGAGTGTGCACCGATGGCGGGTGGCTGGCAGAGTCAGCCGTTGCCCAATGCGGAAGGGGAGGCTGCGCTGGCCAGCGTGCTGGCTCGCATGAACACGGCCGCCAAACTGCAGAGCATCCGCGAGGTGCGCAGCCAGGTGGTCTCCGGGGTCAACTACGACATCGAGTTCCAGCTCGACAACGGAGAGGTGTGGAACACCCGTGTCTATCGGGATCTTGCCGGCAACTACCAGATGACCCGCACGGCTGCACAGGGCGAGCTTCCTCCCTTGCCTTGCGTCAAGGCCAAGTAATTCCTGCTTGTTGAGCCCCTCGTCAGAGGGGCTCATCTGACCAGAAAATTTCTGCTTTTCTCCCCGCATTCTGACAGTCAGGATGACCCTTCCCGTGACTGCATCCTCATAGAAAAGGAACCGCTATGAATCGCCACCCCTGCATCAAACACTGGAGCGAGCTGCAAGAGCAGACGCCGCGCTACTACTCCGGCAGTCAGGAGCCCCTTTCTCGCGGCTGCGCCCTCGGCAAGCATTTCGGCTTTAGCCGTATCGGCATTCACCACGAGATTGTCGAGCCCGGCCATCGCACCAGCTGGCCCCATGCCGAAAAGACCGAAGACGAGTTTGTCCACGTGCTGGAAGGGACGCCGGATGTCTGGCTCGATGGCGTGCTCTATCGGCTGCAACCGGGCGACTCGGTGGGTTTCAAGGCTGGTGACGGGCTGGCCCACGCCTTTATCAACAACACCGAAGAGACTGTCCGCCTGCTCTGCATTGGCGATACCGATCGGGAGGACAACCGCATCCACTACGCCGTTCATCCCGAGCGCAATATCACCCTCGGCAAGCTGCACTGGGATGACGTGCCCGAGCGCGAGCTGGGGGATCACGACGGCCTGCCCGACAAGCTGCGCGAGAGCAACGGCCCCTTCTAGGGCGCAGCTCTTCTGCGCACCAGATCTGCACCACCCGATATAAAAAAGCCTGCCGCGTGGCAGGCTTTTGCTATCTGTTTGCCGCCAGTGGCGTGCAGCGCTTATTGCAGGTTGAGCCCGCCCAGATAGTCGCGCTTGCCGAGATCGACCCCGGCGCGGCGCAGCAGGGCGTAGGCCATGGTGAGGTGGAAGTAGAAGTTGGGAATGCCGTACTCATGGACGCAGGTATGGCCATCCATCCCCTTGCCGCCCGCCCAGTGGGGCACGTAACGGCCGCTGGCATACTGGCTGTAGTCCGCGTCCAGCTTGCCTTGCAGATAGGTGATGGTCTTGCCGATATGGGCGCGCAGGTCCGCGATGGTTTTGGGCTCATCGCCCATGGCCGGCAGCTCGCTGTGGCTGGCGGTGGCCACCACGGTACGGGCCGAATCGCAGCAGATCAGCACTTGCTTGCTGAAAGGCAGCATATCGACGATCAGCCGATCGCCGAAGAAGTTATCCACGTTGAACTGCTTCGCCGCGGCGTGGGCCTCGGCCTTGGCCAGACAGTGATCCAGATTGGTCAGCATCTTGATGAACTGGGCGGTGATATCGCGATTCATGAGCACTCTCCATCTTGTTGAAACAGCGGCCCGCTTGCGCGGCCACGGTGAATGAGACTGGCTAATCGGCCACCAATATACCCCAACCGCTGCCGGGTTCGAGCCCGCCACGACGAAAAGGGCAGGGTAGCGCTACTTCGCGCGACAACCGCTGGCCAAGGGGCCATGCTCCCTTTTTGAGCCTGCGAGTCCCTTATCGCCCCTTTTTTGATCTGTGACATAAATCACCTTTTTTCAGGGGCGTAGGCTGAATGCCGTTGTCCTGGACAGACGCCTGCGCATTCGCCAGGACACAAGAAAAGGAGAATGAAATGAAGATCTATGACCGTAACCGCAATGTGCTGAACCAAGGTCAGCGTGTGATGATTGCCGCCACTGGCGCAGTCGATTTTCTCAAAGAGGCCCACACCGACAATATGACCCCCTATCAGGCGGAGCATGAGAAGTGCGTGCTGCTGGCAAACTCCGGTGAGCGCTACGCCCCCATCGAGTTGATTAGACTAGGCTGATCCCTTTCCCTGTCACCCTACTCTTTACAATTCACCCGGCCGCCGCGTCCCATCTGGCGGCCGGGTTTCTGATTTCTCCCCTTCATCCCACCAAATGCCGAAAAATTGAACCGGGTCACACCCCGACCGATTTGAGCGATTGTCAGCCAGCGCAGGCTCATGCGAACCTTTAAATCCCGTTAACTCACTAAAAAATAACGACTATGTTCAGGCAAATAATGATGAGTGCCGCCCTGCTGTCGGCGGCGCTGCTTTCCGGTTGTGCTTCCGTACCCATGGCCGATGCCACCGCAGACGCGCAGGCCAAGCAGTTTGTGGCGCCCAAGGATGCGGCCAACCTCTATATCTATCGCAACGAGACCTTCGGGGCGGCCGTCAAAATGCCGCTGCTGGTGGATGGTATGGCGGTCGGCGATACCGTGGCCCACACCTACATCCTCAAGCAGGTGACACCGGGCAGCCACACCATCACCTCCAAGTCGGAGAACGATGCCACCCTGACCCTCAGCACCGAGGCGGGTAAAAACTACTACGTCTGGCAGGAGGTCAAGATGGGCCTGCTGATGGCTCGCTCCAAGCTGAGTCAGGTCAGTGAAGAGGAGGGCAAGCAAGGGGTGATGGAGAGCAAGTTGGTTAAGTGATCAGAAACCTTCATCAAAAACACGGCGTAGCTTCACCAGCTACGCCTTTGCCCGAAAGTAGGTGTTCCAGATTTCCTGTCCATGTAGGTTCGATTAGCGAAGCGTAATCGGACGATCGCGTAAGTAACATCCGCATCATCACGGCCCGCAAGCAGATCGAAGTGAGGCAAGGCTATGCTTGGCTTTTCGGTCTCGATGAGGGGAAAAGGATGGCCAATTGGCGGCGGGCATGGTGGCCCGGAGGAACCTGGTTCTTTACCGTCAACCTGCTGGAGCGGCGCAACAACCGGTTGCTGGTGGAGCAGATCGACCTGCTGCGCCGCAGCGTTGCCAAGGTGCAACAGGCTCACCCCTTCGCCATTCACGCATGGGTGGTGTTGCCCGACCATCTCCACTGCATTCTCTCTTTGCCGGAGGGGGACACCGATTTCCCCCTGCGTTGGCGGCTGATCAAAAGCCACTTTTCCCGCGCCCTGCCGGTCAATGAGCGGCGCAGCCAGACGCGGTTACGTCACGGGGAGCGGGGCATCTGGCAACGCCATTATTGGGAACACCTGATCCGGGATGAGCAGGATTACCGCCGCCATATGGATTACGTCCATATCAATCCGCTCAAGCATGGTCATGTCACCCGGGTGGCCGATTGGCCGTATTCCACCTTCCATCGTTACGTGGCGAGCGGCATCTATCCGCCGGATTGGTGCGGGTCGGTGGATGGAGTGTTGGGGGGATTGGAGTAAACCCCTAAAGGGTTGTTCCGTTGTAAGCGTTCGATTACGCGAACGTCTGATTACTCGATCGTCCGATTACGCTTCGCTAATCGAACCTACGGTCCTGCGTCATTTAACAATATGAATATATTGTGGTTTTGTGCTTCTCTGAACGTTGGTGTATCACAAATAGTGATATATTTTCATTGACGGCTAGGTCACGATTGTCCATGATTCCGGTTACACATTTGACTCACAAATTGTAAGTTAAGGGTGTAAAAAAGGGCCCGAAGGCCCCTGGTTAGATCTGGTAGTACTGCACTTTGATTGCCTCTGGACTGGTACTCCAAGAGTAATCGTTGTAATCGTGCGGGACTGCACTAAGCAGAAGTAAAAACACAAATCCTACAAGCTTTTGCCTTAAAGCGTCTAGGAACCCTGATATGAGCCACCTGATCCACTTTGGAAGGGTGGCTTTATTATTTGTAGCCTTTGGTGTTGAACGACGTGAACGTCGTGGTCTTTTTGGCATGGATAACCTCCATCATTTGCCATGGGATGGACATAGTTTTGCCCGGGAAGGGTTTTGATACTTCGTTTATCACCATGAGTTGCTCCTCATTTGATGTAAAACCACTATATGTGGTGCTCCTGCCGCTTCGTAACACAAGATAATGGTGCAGAGACATAGTTGCAATGTGTGGATAACTGGCGTGCTGTGGATAAATTGTGAGTCCCACTCTGTCTGTTAGTATCCACTCACACTGAGCGGGTTTTCATCCGTCCGCTCCGCTAAATACAAGTCTCCCGATCAAGGATGGAAAATTTAAATAACTTTTTTTGCTTGCGAAAAGGGTGCTTTTTTAATAGCAAACTTAAGTTGAATATACCTGGTCCAATATGGGACAAATATTGTTCTTCCACAGCTTAAACACAGCTGTAGGTTCGAATAGCGAAGCGTATTCGGACGATCGCGTATTTAAAGTTGTCGCGATGGGTCATATAAAAATCAACCCGGCCTAAGCCGGGTTGGTTGCATCAAAAGGCAGGAAAAATCAGAGCGCTTCCAGTCTGGCATACGCCGTTACCAGCCACTTGGCGCCGACGTCGTCGAACTGGATCTGCACCCGGCTCTGCTGGCCGACCCCTTCGAAGTTGAGTACCACCCCTTCGCCGAATTTCGGATGGAGCACCCGCTGGCCGAGCTTGATGCCGCTGGCGTCGAAGCTCTGCTGCACCTCGTTCTGGCTAAAGCGGCCGTACTGGGTGGGGCGGCTGACCTGAGTGCGCAGCCGGATCTCTTCCAGACACTCGGCGGGCATTTCGCGGATAAAGCGGCTCGGCTTGTGGAACATCTCGCGGCCGTAGATGCGGCGGCTCTCGGCATAACAGATGTAGAGCTTCTCCATGGCGCGGGTCATGCCGACGTAACAGAGGCGGCGCTCCTCTTCCAGCCGGCCCGACTCCTCGGTGGATTGCTGGCTGGGGAACATCCCCTCTTCCACGCCGACCAGCAGCACCAGCGGGAACTCCAGCCCCTTGGCGCTGTGCAATGTCATCAGCTGTACCGCATCGGCATATTCGTCCGCCTGATTCTCGCCGGACTCCAGCGCCGCGTGGGCGAGGAAGGCGGAGAGATCGCTCATATCCTCCAGCTCGTCCGGACGCTGGTACTGGCGGCAGGCGGTGACCAGTTCGTCCAGGTTCTCTACCCGCGCCTGGGATTTCTCCCCTTTTTCCGCCAGATACATCGCCTTGAGGCCGGAGTTCTGGATGGCGATATCCGCCTGCTGGTGCAGCGGCAGCATGGAAACCTGCTCTTCCAGTGCATCGATGAGATCGACAAAGCCGCGCACCGCGTTACCGGCGCGACCGGTCAGCACCTTGTCATTGAGCAGCCCCTTGGCCGATTGCCACAGGTTGAGCCCCTGATCGCGGGCGTTGCCACGCAGGATCTCGAGGGTGCGATCGCCGATGCCGCGGGTCGGGGTGTTGACCACCCGCTCGAAGCTGGCGTCGTCGCCACGGTTGTTGATAAGACGCAGGTAGGCCATGGCGTCTTTAATCTCTTGCCGCTCGAAGAAGCGCAGGCCGCCGTAGATGCGGTAGGGCATGGCGTCCTGCATCAGCGCCTCTTCCAGCACCCGCGACTGGGCGTTGGAGCGATAGAGGATGGCGCAGTCGGCGAGCAAGCCGCCCTTTTCCTTCCAATCCTTGAGGCGGCCGACCACGAAGCGCGCTTCGTCCACCTCGTTGAAGGCGGCGTAGAGCGAAATCGGCTCACCCTCGGCCCCTTCGGTCCACAGCTCTTTGCCAAGGCGCTCGGCGTTGTTGGCGATGACGCTGTTGGCCGCTTTGAGGATATTGGCGGTGGAGCGGTAGTTCTGCTCGAGGCGGATGGTCTCGGCGCCCTGATAGTCGGTCAGGAAGCGCTGGATGTTCTCGATTTTGGCGCCGCGCCAGCCGTAGATGGACTGGTCATCATCGCCGACGATCATCACCTTGCCGCTGTTGCCCGCCAGCATCCGCAGCCAGGCGTACTGGATGCCGTTGGTATCCTGAAACTCGTCCACCAGGATGTTCTGGAAGCGGTCGCGGTAGTGCTCGAGGATGTGCGGCTTGTTGAGCCACAGCTCGTGGGCACGCAGCAGCAGTTCGGCAAAGTCCACCAGTCCGGAGCGATCGCAGGTCTCCTGATAGGTCTTGTAGATCTGCTGATAGGTGCGGGTGACGGGGTCGCCGTAGAGGTCGATGTCGCCGGGGCGCAGCCCCTCGTCCTTCTTGCCGTTGATGTAGCCCATCACGGCGCGCGGGGCCCAGTGCTTCTCGTCGAGGTTGAGCGCCTTGAGCACCCGGCGAATGAGGCGGTACTGGTCGTCGGAGTCGAGGATCTGGAAATCCTGCGGCAAGCCTGCATCCAGATGGTGGGCCCGCAGCAATCGGTGAGCGATGCCGTGGAAGGTGCCGATCCACATGCCGCGCACGCCGTCGCCGATCACCTTCTCGACCCGGCCGCGCATCTCGGCCGCCGCCTTGTTGGTAAAGGTGAC
>NZ_CAWLMI010000011.1:0-29237 GCF_963862045.1 Aeromonas sp. 159
TGACCAGATGGGTGCGGCCGGCGCGGCCCTGACGCCCTTCGAAGTTGCGGTTGCTGGTGGAGGCGCAGCGCTCTCCCGGTTGCAGCCGGTCGTTGTTCATCGCCAGACACATGGAGCAGCCGGGCAGGCGCCACTCAAAACCGGCCTCGATGAAGATCTTGTCCAGACCCTCGGCTTCGGCCTGCGCCTTCACCTGCTCGGAACCCGGCACCACCAGCGCCTGCACGCCAGCGGCTACCTTGCGACCGCGAGCGATGGCGGCGGCAGCGCGCAGATCCTCGATGCGGCTGTTGGTGCATGAACCGATGAATACCTTGTCGATGGCAACGTCGGAGAGCTTCTGGCCTGGCTGCAAATCCATGTAGGCGAGCGCCTTGCGGGCGGACTGCTGCTCCATCAGATCGCTGAAGGATTCCGGTGCCGGAATCGGCTCATTGACGGCAATCACCTGGCCCGGGTTGGTACCCCAGGTGACCTGCGGGGCGATATCGGCGGCATCCAGCACTACTTCGGCATCGAAACGGGCACCTTCATCGCTCTTGAGGCTCTGCCAGTAGGCGATGGCCTGCTCCAGTACCTCGCCCTTGGGGGCAAACTCCTTGCCACGAATGTAGTCGATGGTGGTCTGGTCGGGAGCGATCATACCCGCCTTGGCGCCCAGCTCGATGGCCATGTTGCACACCGTCATCCGCCCTTCCATGGAGAGGCTCGCAATGGCATCGCCAGCGAACTCCACCACGTAGCCGGTACCACCGGCGTGGCCGACCTTGCCGATAATGGCCAGTACCACGTCCTTGGCACTGATGCCCTCGGCCAGCTTGCCGTTGACCGAAATGCGCATGGTCTTGGCGCGGCCCTGTTTCAGGGTCTGGGTCGCCATCACATGTTCCACTTCGGAAGTGCCGATGCCAAACGCCAGCGAGCCGAAGGCGCCGTGAGTGGCGGTGTGGGAGTCGCCGCAGACGATGGTGGTGCCGGGCAAGGTGATGCCGAGCTCGGGGCCCATCACATGGACGATCCCCTGATATTTGTGGTTGAGATCGTAGAGGCGAACCCCGAACTCCTTGCAGTTGTCGGCCAACGTCTCCATCTGGATGCGGGCCATCTCGCCGGAGGCGGCGATGTCCTTGGTGGTGGTGGAGACGTTGTGATCCATGGTGGCCCAGGTCAGGTCCGGGCGGCGCAGCTGGCGATTCATGGCGCGCAGGCCGTCGAATGCCTGCGGGCTGGTCACTTCATGCACCAGATGGCGGTCGATGTAGATGAGGGGGGTCTCCCCTTCCACTTCCCGTACCACGTGGGCGTCGAATACTTTCTGATAGAGGGTCTTGGCCATTGCTTCTCTCTTCCTTGTTCTCTGTTATGCGGCTCAGATCCGGGCGGCGATCTGGCTACCCATCTCGGACGTGCTCTGCACCGGGTGGCGGGCGCTGGCCTGATGCAGGTCGGCGGTGAAGTAACCCTCGGCCAGGGTCTGGGCCACGGCCTGCTCGATGGCCTGGGCGGCAGCCTCCATCCCTAAGCTGTAACGCAGCATCAGGGCGGCGGAGAGGACCTGGGCAATGGGATTCGCAATACCCTTGCCGGCGATATCCGGGGCCGAACCACCGGCCGGTTCGAACAGGCCGAAACCCGATTCGTTGAGGCTGGCAGAGGGGAGCAGGCCCATGGAGCCGGTGATCATGGCGCACTCGTCGGAGAGGATGTCACCGAACAGGTTGGAGCAAAGCAGCACGTCGAACTGGGAGGGATCCTTGATGAGCTGCATGGTGGCGTTGTCGATATACATATGGTTGAGGGTTACGTCCGGATAGGACTTGGCGACTTGCGTCACCACCTCGCGCCACAGAATGGAGGAGGCGAGCACGTTGGCCTTGTCGATGGAGGTGACCTTGCCACGGCGCACACGAGCCGACTCAAAGGCAATCTTGGCGATGCGCTCAATCTCGAAGCGATGGTATACCTCGGTATCGAACGCCTTCTCGTTCGCCCCTTCTCCCTCGCGCCCCTTGGGTTGGCCGAAGTAGATGCCACCGGTCAGCTCGCGCACGCAGGCGATGTCAAAACCGCGATCCGAGATGTCGGCACGCAGGGGCGAGAACTGCTCGAGGCCGGTGTAGATACGGGCCGGACGCAGGTTGCAGAACAGCTTGAAGTGGGCGCGCAGGGGCAGCAGGGCACCGCGCTCCGGCTGATCGTTGGGGGGCAGATGTTCCCATTTCGGGCCGCCTACCGAGCCAAACAGCACGGCATCGGCCGCTTCACAACCTTTGATCGTGCTTTGCGGCAGCGGGGTGCCGTGGTTGTCGATGGCGATGCCGCCCACGTCATGGTGATCATACTCGAAGGCGAGGCCGAACCTGGCCTGCACCTTCTCCAGCACCTTGACGGCCTCGGCCATCACTTCCGGGCCAATGCCGTCACCCGGCAATACTGCGATCCGATAACTGCTCATACACTCTCCATCCTGATATTGTCTTTGAGATCCCTCTGCCCGGTTTTACCAACGCCGCGCGCGGTTGCCGGTTCAGACGTTCCCCGTCCTGATGTTGTCATTCCATGCCGTCTGTGTGGCTGCGAGTCCTGCTCAGACGGTTTCTGATTTGATGCTGTTATTGCGTTCCATCTGCTCGGCTACCTGATCGGCGCGCCAGATGCTGTTGATCACATGGAGCAGGGCATGGGCCGAGGATTCGATGATGTCGGTGGCCAGTCCCATGCCGTGGAATTTGCGCCCCTTGTACTCGGCGACGATATCGACCTGACCGAGGGCATCTTCCCCTTCGCCCTTGCTCTTGAGGGCATATTTGTCGATGCGGATCTCATAGCCGGTGATGCGGTTGATGCACTGGTAGACCGCATCCACCGGGCCATTGCCGGTGGCCGCTTCACAGATCAGATCCTGTCCCACCTTCAATTTGACCGAGGCGGTGGCCAGCACCGAGCTGCCGCTCTGTACCCCGAGGTACTCCAGCTTGAAGTGCTCCGGCTCTTCGTGGATCTGGCTGAAGAAGGCCAGCGCTTCGAGGTCGTAGTCGAATACCTGCCCCTTCTTGTCGGCCAGGGTCAGGAACTTGCCGTAGAGGTGGTCGAGGTCGTAGCTGCTCTCGGCGTAGCCCATGGACTCCATCCGGTGCTTGATGACGTGGCGGCCGGAGCGGGAGGTCATGTTGAGGTTGTTCTGAGTCAGGCCGATGCTCTCGGGAGTGATGATTTCGTAGGTATTTTTCGCCTTGAGTACTCCATCCTGATGGATGCCGGAGCTGTGGGAAAAGGCGTTGGCCCCGACGATCGCCTTGTTGGGCTGCACCGGCATATTGCACAGCTGGCTGACGAGGGTGCTGGTGCGATGAATTTCGTTGTGGCGGATATTGGTTTGCACCCCGAGCAGGTCGGCGCGGGTTTTGAGGATCATCGCCACCTCTTCCAGCGAGCAGTTGCCCGCCCGTTCACCGATGCCGTTGATGGTGCACTCGATCTGGCGGGCTCCCATCTGCACCGCGCCGATGGAGTTGGCCACCGAGAGCCCCAGATCATCGTGGCAGTGGACCGAGATGATCGCCTTGTCGATGTTGGGGACCCGGTTGAACAGGGTGTGGATGATGCCGGAGAACTCGGTTGGTACCGTGTAGCCCACGGTATCCGGGATATTGATGGTGCGGGCGCCGGCCCTGATGGCGGCCTCCACCATGCGGCAGAGATTATCGATCGGCGTGCGGCCTGCATCCTCGCAGGAGAACTCCACATCATCGGTGTAGCGCAGGGCGTGCTTGATGGCGCCGACCCCCATCTCCAGCACATCCTCGAAGCTCTTTTTCAGCTTGCTCTCCACATGGATGGAGGAGGTGGAGATAAAGGTGTGGATGCGAAACGCCTCGGCGACCCGCAAGGCTTCGCCGGCGGCGTCGATATCCTTGGGCAGGGCGCGGGCGAGGGCGCAGACCCGGCTGTTTTTGATGTGGCGGGCGATGGTCTGCACCGATTGAAAATCGCCGGGAGAAGAGACCGGGAAGCCCACCTCCATGACGTCGACACCGAGCCGCTCCAGTGCCTGGGCGATCTGCAGCTTCTCCTTGACTGTCAAACTGGCCGCCAGGGCCTGCTCACCATCACGCAAGGTGGTGTCGAATATGATGACCCGATCTGACATGTGACTTCCCTCTTCCTAAGTTCGGTAACGTGCATCCTGCGGCGGCATAAAAAAACCCGTGCAGGGTGCACGGGTTTTTGTAAATTCCGGCTATGCCTTAGCCCGGCTACAAGGATCCCGCGCGAGTTAACGCGATTAGGGAGATTAGTAGTAGCGGGGTGGCGATACGCATGACGTTGTTATTCCTTCCAGTCGATAACGCTTTTACCAATATCGAGATTTTTATGCTGTGTCAACACGGAAGGTCAGGGGCAATCTGCTGACGTATTTAATCGGATTGTAAAGGATTGCAAATTTCCTTGTCCCATATTCGGCCCATGACCGATTATCTGGTCATTCCTGCTGTGCTCTATTCTCTGCACAACCAGATCGACTTATCAGCATTGGCTGAATTATCTGAGGTGTTAAATGGAAAAACGTAGACCTGGTCGTCCGGTCGGACGTTCTGACATTCGTGACAAGTTGCTTGCTGCCGCCCGTGAGCGTTTTCTCAATACTCCCTATAGCAAGGTGACTACACGCGAAATCGCGGAGCTTGCTGGCTCTAATCTGGCAATGATCCACTACTACTTCGGCAGTAAAGAGGGTCTTTACAAAGCGGTGTTGGGCGATGTCGCCGAGCCCCTCGACCATGCCTGGCAAGATGAACACAGCAATCACAGCCTCAACGAGCTGCTCAACACCTACTATCAGGTGATGGCGCCCAACAGCGAGCTGACCTCTGCCATCTCCAGCGCATTGTCGACCGAGAAGAGCCCGGGCCGGGATTTTGTGCTGAACCGCCTGCTGGAACGTCAGCTGCCGCAGTTCGATGCCCTGCTGGAAACCATGAAGTCCAACGGCGAGCTGGGTGACAACCTGGATCCCGACATGCTGAAGATCTCCTTCCTCAGCATGATGTGGCAGCCATTCGTGATGAAAGATCTCTACGAGCAGGTGTTTGGCCTGAAAGTGGATGAGCACTTCATGGCCCGTCTGGCGGACCACAACTGCCGTCTGATGGAGACCGGTCTGCGCGGCAGCCACTGATTTTGCCGCAACATCGAGATTAAAAAGGGCCATTCGGCCCTTTTTTCATAAATCTGTTATCCCTTGTTCAACGTAACGTCATCCCGCTTTCTTACTCTGCAAGCAGAATTCAGGGAAGGAGGGGATATGAACAAGATCCAGCAATGGGACCTGCAGGTGTGCCGGGTCTGCCTGCTTCACGGCTACAACCGGCAGCAGGCGAGGGTGAGTCGTCTCATTTCCCGCACCGGCGATGGCCCGCTTTACGCTGTGCTGGCCGCCCTGCTCTGGTGGCAGGGGGAGGCAGAGCGGGAGCTGGTGCGACTAGCGCTACTTGCCTTCGCTATCGAACTGCCCCTCTATCTGCTGCTGAAAAACAGCCTGAAACGGCAACGGCCGGTCGGCTTGCCGGTCTTTATCACTCCTTCCGATCGTTACAGCCTCCCCTCCGGTCACACCGCTGCCGCTTTTCTGATGGCTACCATACTGGCCACCGGCTTTCCGCTCTGGGCACCCCTGCTGTTTGGCTGGGCGGCGCTGGTGGGAGCATCCCGGCTGCTGCTCGGGGTACACTACCTGAGTGATTTGGTAGCCGGTGTCCTGCTGGGGGGCGGTTGCGCCGTGCTGGCGCTCAGCTGGAGCCACTCATGAGGATACTGTTTGGGGTGCAAGGCACCGGCAACGGTCATATCAGTCGCAGTCGTACCCTGGCGCGGGCGCTGCACACGGCAGGGGTCGAGGTGGATTATCTCTTTAGCGGCCGCCCCGCCGACCGCTACTTCGACATGGAGGAGTTCGGCGCCTACCGCGCCTTTCCCGGCCTCACTTTTGTCAGTCACGAGGGGCGAGTTTCTCCGTGGCGCACCCTGCAAGCCGCCTCGCCGCTCACCTTCTGGCGGGATCTGCGGTCTCTCGATTGCAGCGAATACGATCTGGTGGTGAGCGATTTTGAGCCGCTGACCGCCCACGCTGCCCGCCGCTATGGCAAGCCGAGCCTCACCGTCAGCCATCAGGCCAGCTTCAACTGGCCCATCCCGCGCTGGGGGGAGGATGGGGTCAGCCGTCAGCTGATGCGCCACTTTGCTCCGGTGGATCAGCCGCTCGGGCTGCACTGGTTTCACTTCGGTCACCCCTTGCTGCCACCGGTGATCGACCCTATCGCCGCTTCGCCGGATAACGGCGAGATCCTGGTCTATCTGCCGTTCGAGCAGACCGAGGCGATCGCCGCCCTGTTGTCGCGCTTTGGTCAGCAGCGCTTCGTCTGCTTTCACCCCGCCATTCGCACCCCTAGCCAATGGCGCAACCTGCGCTTCGAACCGCCATCGCGGCACGGATTTATCGCCGTGCTGGCCGGTTGTCGCGGCGTCATCTCCAACGCGGGTTTCGAGCTGGCTTCCGAGGCGCTCACCCTTGGCAAGAAGCTGCTGGTCAAGCCCCTCGGCGGCCAGTTCGAACAGCTGACCAATGGCAAGACTCTGGAGATGATGGGGCTGGCGACCCTGATGGATGTGCTCGACGCCAATCTGGTGCGTACCTGGCTCGACAGCGCCTCGCCGGGGGCTGTCTGTTACCCCGATGTAGCGGGGGAGCTGGCCCGCTGGCTGGCGGCGGGCGCTGACGAGAGCGTGGCCTCTCTGTCGCGGCGGCTCTGGGCTCGCACTCTGTTTCCGGAGGAGGTGAGTGATCGTCTGAGCGAGCTGGATGGGGGCGACTGTTTATCCAGTTGCTGGTTATCGCAAGTGAGCGTTGTTGACTAGACTGAAAGGCGATCCCACCAAGGAGAGGACGGAGCAAATGCGCTTTACCAATGAAAACGGCGAAGTCATGAACCTGGCTGACAATCTCACCCTGCACGAGTTGCTCGATATGGGTGTCAGCATTTCGGTCAGTGAAGAGACCGATCCGGATCAGCAGATCTGGTTGGCGGAGCCGGATCAGGAGAACTGAGTCATCATTCGGCATCAAGCCCATCGCTGAGCGGTGGGCTTTTTTGTGGCTGTTTTTCCCCTCAGCGGAATGATCCGCTGGCCATTCCCCGACTTCCTTCCCTTTTGTCTCATGGTCGCTACGGCAAGTCATTGAATGTTAATAGCCGGTTGAAATGTATGACTGTTCTGGTCAGATAAAGCCGTGGACAAGCGTTATGAAGCGGGTTAAGTTGGTTTTTCACCCTATTTTCGGGTGAATGACGGAAAAATCCTTTTTTTCTACTGTCGACGGGGCTGAATTGGACCGATCTGCATTCAGATAACAACAAGAAACGGATCGGGCCGTGCCGGGAAGCACGGCATCGTCGGCGGGATTCGCTAAACGGAGCAAAGCCTGGAGGGCTTTATCATGGAGATGTTATCAGGCGCCCAGATGGTGGTTAGAGCGCTGGAAGATCAGGGAGTTGAGCACGTCTTCGGCTACCCTGGTGGCTCAGTGCTCGACATCTATGACGCTCTCTTCGAAAACGGCAAGATGGAGCATGTCTTGGTGCGGCACGAGCAAGCCGCGGTTCACATGGCTGACGGTTACGCCCGTTCCACCGGCAAGGTGGGGACTGTGCTGGTAACGTCAGGCCCGGGAGCGACCAACTGCATTACCGGTATTGCCACCGCCTATATGGATTCCATTCCGCTGGTGATCCTCTCCGGTCAGGTGCCGACCAGCATGATCGGTGAGGATGCGTTCCAGGAGACCGACATGATCGGTATCTCCCGCCCGGTGGTGAAGCACAGCTTCCTGTGCAAGAAGGCGAGCGATATTCCCGAGGCCATCAAGAAGGCCTACTACATCGCCGCCAGCGGCCGCCCGGGGCCGGTGGTGGTGGATCTGCCCAAAGATGTGCAGAACCCGAAAGAGAAATTCCCCTACCAGTATCCCGAGACGGTCTCCCTGCGCTCCTACAACCCGACCAAATCCGGTCACAAGGGCCAGATCAAGCGGGCAGCCAAGCTGCTGGTGGATGCCCAGCGCCCGGTGATGTATGTGGGCGGTGGCGCCATCAACGCCAATGCGGACCATCTGGTGACCAAACTGGCGGAGCTGCTGAACCTGCCGGTGACCACCACCCTGATGGGACTGGGGGCTTTCTCCGGTGTTCATCCGCAATTTATCGGTATGCTGGGGATGCACGGCACCTTCGAAGCCAACAAAACCATGCACAACGCGGATCTCATCTTCGCCGTCGGTGCCCGCTTCGATGACCGCGTCACCAACAACGTGGCCAAGTTCTGCCCCAATGCGACCGTGGTTCATATCGATATCGACCCCACCTCCATCTCCAAGACGGTGCAGGCCCATGTGCCCATCGTCGGCTCGGTGGAAACTGTGCTGGAGCAGATGCTGGAAGTGATCCGCGAGTGTGGCTTCGATAACGACAAGGAGGCGCTGGCGGACTGGTGGAACCAGATCAACCAGTGGCGCTCCCGTCACTGTCTGGCCTACGAAAAGTCGGCTACCCAGATCAAGCCGCAACAGGTGATCGAGACCCTCTACAAGGTGACTCAGGGTCAGGCGTTCGTCGCCTCCGACGTCGGCCAGCACCAGATGTTTGCTGCCCTCTACTACCCGTTTGCCAAACCGCGCCAGTGGATTAACTCCGGTGGCCTCGGCACCATGGGCTTTGGCATTCCGGCCGCCATGGGGGCCCAGTTTGCCAACCCGGATGCGGTGGTCTGCTGCGTCACCGGCGATGGCTCGGTGCAGATGAACATTCAGGAGCTCTCGACCTGCATGCAGTACGGGGTGCCCATCAAGATCATCTCCATCAACAACCGTGCGCTGGGCATGGTCAAGCAGTGGCAGAAGATGTTCTACGGCGGTCGTCACAGCCACTCCTACATGGAGTCCCTGCCGGACTTCGTCAAACTGGCGGAAGCCTACGGCCACGTCGGTATCGCGGTGAGCGATCCGGCGGAGCTGGAGAGCGCCATGGAGAAGGCCTTCGCCATGAAGGATCGGCTGGTGTTCATGGATATCTCGGTCGACCCGGATGAGCACGTCTATCCGATGCAGATCAAGTTTGGCGCCATGGACGAGATGTGGCTGAGCAAGACGGAGAGAACCTGACGATGGAACATATTATTTCGGTCGTGCTCAAGGAGCTCAAGTTTGGTTCCATCAAGGACGAGATGTGGCTGAGCAAGGCGGGGGAAATATCATGAGACACATCATTTCAGTACTGCTGGAGAACGAATCCGGCGCCCTGAGCCGGGTGGTGGGTCTCTTCTCCCAGCGCGGCTACAACATCGAGACCCTGACGGTGGCGCCGACCGAGGATCCCACCCTGTCGCGCATGACCATAGTCACCATGGGTGACGAGCGGGTGCTGGAGCAGATCCAGAAGCAGCTGCACAAACTGGTGGATGTGCTCAAGGTGTGCGACCTGAGCGAAGGGGAGCATATCGAGCGGGAGATCGCGCTGGTCAAGGCGCGCGCCGCCGGTGGAGCCCGTGACGAGCTGAAACGGCTGGCGGATATTTTCCGTGGCCAGATTGTCGACGTCACCCCCGAGCAGTACACGGTACAGCTGGTGGGTACCAGCGAGAAGCTGGATGCCTTTATCAAGACTGCCGCCCAGACCAACGAGATCATCGAAGTGGTGCGCTCCGGCGTCTGCGGCATCTCGCGGGCGGACAAGGCGTTGCGGCCCTGATGGCTGGCGGGACAGCTGATGATGCGTCAGCTTCCGCAGAGTGAAAGTAAAGAGGGCTCTGCGGAGCCCTCTTTGTTTGGTTTTGCTTTACGAGGGTAGGGATGATGTTCGGTATTCATGATCTTGCTCTGTTTATGGTCTCGGGCTTGCTGCTCAATATCATGCCGGGGCCGGACTCCCTGCTGGTCATGCTGCACAGCGGCTCGCAAGGGTGGCGTGCCGGTTCGGTTGCGACGTTGGGTATCGGCACAGGTGTCATGGTGCATGTGCTGGCGGCGGCCCTCGGTCTGTCGGCCCTGCTCAGCGCCTCGGCCGAGTTGTTTGCCCTTATCAAGCTGGCTGGTGCCATCTACCTCATCTATCTGGGGTTCTCTCTGCTGCGCCAGCAAGCAACGGGTTCCATGGAGAGAGGGATCACCTTGCCCGCCCTATCCTATGGCCAGATTTACCGGCAGGGGATGCTGACTAATGTGCTCAACCCCAAGGTGGCGCTCTTTTTCCTCGCCTTCGTGCCCCAGTTCATCGCGCCGGATGCCCCCGACAAGGCGCCCGCATTTATCCTGCTTGGTTGCATCTTCAACCTGGGCGGCATCATCTGGTGTCACTTGCTGGTCTTTACCACCGTCTATGCCAGTCACAAAGTACGGCTGTCACTGCGTCTTGGCCGCTGGCTCAACCGGGGCATCGGCACCCTGTTTGTCGGGCTCGGGATCAAGCTGGCTCTTTCAAGCCGCTAACTGGCGGCCAGGAGACGTTCAAGAAGGGATCTGACGCACAGGGTCGAGTCGAGAGCATGGCCCAAGCAGTTCGCCGTGACAATGCAACAAAAGGGGCTTGCAACTGCAGGCCCCTTTTCGTTGGTTGTTTCATCCGCATAGAGGCGTTTGCAGTGGGCAGCTAGCGTGCCGGTTTCAGCGTGCGACTGCGCAGCAGCAGGGGCAGTTGGTAGAGCACCAGGGCGCCGAGCACCAGTCCGGCACCGGCCAGTTTGGCGCCACCGAGCGGTTCGCTATAGAAGAGGGTGCTCAGCAGCAGAGTCCAGACCGGTTCCAGCAGCATCATCAGGGCGGCGTGGGCGGTGGTCATCTTGCTCAATGCATGGGTGAGCAGCCAGTAGCGCAATGTGGTGGCGATCAAGACGCTCGCCACAAACCAGCCCCAGATGCCGTGGCTGACTCCAGCCTCGGGCCACTGTTCGGTCAGCAGGGAGAGCAGGGTGCCGAGCAGGCCGGTCATCGCCAGCTGGATGCAGGTGAGCCAGGTGGGGGCAATGGATTGGGCGAAGTGGCGATGGACGGCAAGCTGGATACCGAGGGTGGTGGCCGCCGCCAGAAACCAGAACAGCGAGAGCGACACGCCCCAGTGGGTACTGCTGGAGAGCAGCAGCAAACCGGCGATGGCGATGGGCAGGGTGAGCCAGTAGTGGCGGCCGGGCTTGGCCCGAAAGGCTCCCCATGCGGCCAGCGGGGCCATCAGGGTGGCGACGCTCATGATAAAGGCGCCGCTGCCCAGCGCATCGCTCTGGCTGATGGCGGTGACCCACAGCAGCAGGCTGGCACCGAGCAATGTGCCGCAACCGGCAGCGCGCACCAGTTGGGCGCGAGTCGGCGGCGGTTCACGCAACCAAGCCAAGGGGAGCAACAGCAGTGCCGCCAGCAGGAAGCGGCTGCCGATAAAGGCGGCAGGGGGCAGTTCGCGGATCGCCTCTTTCGAGAAGAGCCAGCCGGCGGCGGCCAGCAGGGTGACCAGTACCATCAGCAGCAGGGGAGTGCGGTTCATCGGGGTCGTCATGGTGAAATGGATGGGAGAGCATAAAGGAAAGGCGCCAGGTATTGCTACCTGGCGCCTTTCGCATCAGCCTTGAACCGCCGTCGCGGCTCGCGGCCAGCAATCAGTTCATGCCGTAACGCTTGAGCTTCTTGCGCAGGGTGCCACGGTTGATACCCATCATCACGGCAGCGCGAGTCTGGTTACCACGGGTGTACTGCATGATCACGTCCAGCATCGGCGCTTCGACTTCGGAGAGAACCATATCGTACAGATCAATCACTTCCTGACCGTTCAACTGGGCCAGGTAGTTACGCAGGGCCTGTTGCACAGAGTCACGCAGGGGGCGCTGGGTCGGCTCGGCAGCGTGATTGTGAGTAGTTGTTACCAATGCATCAGAAGTCAGGGTTTGTTCGAACATATTCGGTCGGCTCTTTAGTTATCTTGTTAACCTAATCCATCGAAATACGCTTCGAGTGCCTCAAGTTGCGCGTCTGCGCAATCCAGGGCATTGAAGTGCTTACGGAATTCTCGGCCCGTCTCTTCTTCATCCAGATACCAGCCCACGTGTTTACGGGCTATGCGCGCTCCCAGATATGCACCATAAAACCGGTGCAGGTTGGTTACATGCTCGTTCATCAGGGTGCGAACCTCTTCCCTCTCGGGAGGCGGCAGCTTGGTGCCCGTCTCAAGAAAATGACGGATTTCCCGGAAAATCCAGGGTCGTCCTTGCGCAGCTCGGCCGATCATCACGGCGTCAACGCCGGTATAGTCGAGGACATACCGGGCTTTCTCCGGGCTGTTGATGTCACCATTGGCGACAACAGGAATCGATACGGCCTGCTTAATCGCCCTGATCGTGTCGTACTCCGCTTCGCCCTTGTAGAGGCAGGCACGGGTACGACCATGCACGGCAAGGGCCGCGATACCGCAATCTTCGGCGATTCGGGCGATCTCCACGCCATTGCGGTTATCCGGATCCCATCCTGTGCGGATCTTCAAGGTGACAGGCACCTCCACTGCATCCACCACGGCCCGGCAAATTGCTTTGACCTGATCGGGGGCGCGCAGCAGGGCAGAACCTGCCAACTTCTTATTCACTTTTTTTGCCGGACATCCCATGTTGATGTCGACGATCTGTGCGCCCTGCTCCACGTTGTAGCGGGCAGCAAACGCCATCATCTCGGGGTCGGCTCCGGCAATCTGGACCGATCGCAATCCGCCTTCTGCAGAGTGATCCATCCTCATCCGGGTTTTCTGGGTATCCCAGACATCCGGGTTGGCCAGCAGCATCTCGGAAACGGCCATGCCAGCCCCCAATCGCAAACAAAGTTCACGGAATGGTCGGTCAGTTACACCGGCCATGGGAGCCACAATCAAGGGAGTTTCAAGCGTGTGGGGACCTATCTGCATTCCACGGTTACCATCGGCTTAGGGCGGCGTATATTACGCATTTTTTAGGCAGGAGAAAAGGTTAGTATTTGAGCGTCAGCCATTTTTTTCTGAAAAAAACGTCGCGCCAAGGCTTGCAAATTCTGGAGTTATTGAAAAACGGCCAGATTGCCGGAGAGTGAGCGCTGTACCATTCGGGTCGGACGCCTGCATAATTGTCAGTCCACTTGCAGGCCCGCTTTGCGTTATGATAGCGGGCTTAAGTCGAGCAAATGCTCCAAACATTTATGCAACAAAAGCGGATTGGGGATCTATGACGTCAAGGTTCATTAAATCACTCTTGCCGTGTCTGCTGGGGGCCGTGCTGGGGTCGGCGCAGGCGCAGACCATCAGCTTCGGTGAAGCCTGGACCCGGGTCATCCAGCAGGATGAAGGGTTGGCTGCCGAGCAGGCCGGGGTCGATCGGGCCAAACAGCTGCGCGAGGCGGCCAAGGACATGTATCTGCCCAAGGTGGATCTGGGGGCCAGCTATACCCATCTTGATCAGCCGATTGAACTTGATGCCCTCGATCTCAATCCGTTGGCCAAGCAGAAAGATCTGATCCTGGCGCTCGGCAGCCTGTTCGGGGTCGGGGCCAACGCATTTGTCACCCCCCTGACCAAACAGAATGTAGTGACCAGCTCGGTCAAGATGCTCTGGCCGCTGTTTGCAGGTGGTCGCATCGATGCGGCGCAGGATATCCGCCAGGCGCAGGTGAGCGAGGCGCAGCAGCTGCTGGTGCTCAAGCAGCAATCCACCTTCGAGAGCCTCTCCCAGACCTATTTCGGCGTGGTGCTGGCTGCTCAGGTGGTGCAGACCAAACAGGAGATCGAAGAGGGGCTCGCCCACCATCTGGATCACGCCAAGAAGCTCGAAGCACAGGGGCAGATAGCCAGGGTGGAGCGCCTCTCCGCCCAGTCGGCCTATGACAGAGCGCGCATCGATACCCAGAAGGCGCGCCGCAGCCTCGAGATCGCCGAACTGGCCCTCGGCCGCATGCTGAAGTTGCCAAATGCCCAGCCGGGCAGCGGCCTGTTCGTCAACAAGGAGCTGCCGCGCCTTGAGGGGTTGGTGAGCCAGACCCTGGAGGTGCACCCCGGTCTCAAGCTGCTCACTGCCAAGAAGGAGCAGGCCAAGGGGCTGATCCGGGTCGAGCAGGGCAAATATGCCCCCGAGGTGTTCCTGTTCGGCAACTACAACCTCTATGAAGATGATTCACTCGCCTCCAAGACCGCGCCGGACTGGCTGGTGGGGGTGGGGGTCAGCATGCCGCTGGTGAGCCGTGATGGCCGCTCCGAGACGGTGCAGGCCGCCAAGAGCGCCGAGCTGCAGGTCAATCTGCTGCAGGCCAAGACTCGCGATGATCTGAAGCTGCTGGTGGAGAAGACCTGGCGCGAAGCGGCGCAGGGGCTGGAGGAGTATCAATCCCTCTCTTCTACCCAGGCGCTGGCCGAGGAGAACGTGCTGCTGCGGGACAAGGCATTCGGGCAGGGGCTTTCTACCTCCCTTGATGTGGTGGATGCCCAAAACCAGCTGGCGGGGGTCAAGACCCAGCGCGCGGCGGCGGCCTATCAATATGTGGTATCGCTGGCCCGCCTGCTGGCCCTCTCCGGCCAGATGAACAGTTTCAATCAATATCAACACGGTCAGGTGATCGAGGTGAACTCATGATCGCACTCCAGTCCGTTCCTTTTTCTATCTCTGTTTCGACCGCCAAGGGTCGCCTGTTTGTCGAGGTGAAGTGATGAGCCATCCCCCCATCAAAAAGAAGATGAGCCAGGGTAAACCGCTGTTGATGCCGCTGGTGCTGGTGATCCTGGTGGTCTGGCTGGGCTGGCGCTTCTGGCTCGCTTATCAGCCGGAGCCGGTGCATCTGCAAGGGCAGATTGAAGCGCAGCAATATTCGGTCTCCTCCAAGGTGCCGGGCCGCATCGACGAGGTGCTGGTTAAAAAGGGCGATCAGCTGACCAAGGATCAACTGGTCTTTACCCTGGCGAGCCCCGAGATTGAAGCCAAGCTGAGCCAGGCCAAGGCCGGTGAGGCCGCTGCGGGTGCGCTGGCGCAAGAGGCCGAGAAAGGGGCCCGAGCCCAGCAGATCGCCGCTGCCAAGGATCAGTGGCAAAAAGCCAAGGCTGCCGCCCAGCTGCGTGGCAAGACCTATGAGCGGGTTGCCAGTCTGCACCGCGACGGCGTGATGCCGCTGCAAAAACGCGACGAGGCCTGGACTGCCTGGCAAGCCGCCCGCTACAGCGAAGGGATGGCGTGGCAGCAGTACCAGATGGCGTTGGAAGGGGCGCGGGAAGAGACCAAGATCGCCGCTCGCGAGAAGGCCAAGATGGCGGCGGGTTCTGTTGCCGAGGTTGAAGCCTATCTGGCCGATACCCGCATCACCAGCCCCCACAATGGTGAAGTGAGTCAGGTGTTGCTGCGCAGCGGCGAGCTGGCACCACAAGGTTTCCCGGTGGTGACCCTGCTTGATATGAGCGATGCCTGGGCCCAGTTCCACGTTCGCGAGGATCTGCTGCCCCGCTTCCCGGTCGGTACCGAGTTCGATGCCCGCATCCCAGGCCTTGGCGACCAGACCGTACGCTTCAAGGTGACCCATGTGGCCGTGATGGGGGATTTTGCCACCTGGCGTGCCACCGATACCCGTCAGGGTTTCGATATGAAGAGCTTCCAGGTGGAGGCTCGCCCGCTGCAACCGGTTGAGGGGCTGCGGGTTGGCATGAGTGTGCTGGTTGAACTCTGATGGGACGTGAATTTCGGCTGCTGTGGCAGGATCCGTTCAGCCGTGCCCTGATGAGCTGGGTGCCGCTGCTGCTGATGGGGATCCTCTGCTGGATCTTCTCGGCAGGGCTGGCCCGCGACCTCAAGGTGGGGCTGGTGGATCTCGACCACAGCATGCTGTCGCGCCAGCTCGCCTTCTCGCTGGATGGTTCGGCCGGGCTCAAGGTGGCGCAACAGTTTGACTCCATCGATGCTGGCGCCCGAGCCCTGCGCGGTGGCGACATCTATGCGCTGGTGGTGCTCCCCAACCATCTGGAGCGGGATGCCCGTCAGGGTACCCAGCCGCAGGTGACGGTGTTCAACAACGGCCAGTTCATCCTGATCGCCAAGCTGGTCAACTCTGCGCTGGCGCAGGTGGTAGGCACTCTTAACGGTCAGGTGGGCGTGCTGGAGGCGATGGCTGACGGCAAGGCGCTGCCCGGTGCGATTGGACAGTCTGTGCCCATCAGCAGTCAGGTGACGGCGCTCTATAACCTCAACTCCAGCTACGCCCAGTTTCTGCTGAGTGCCATTCTGCCCGCGGTATGGCAGATCCTGGTGGTGCTGTTCGGCCTCAATGCGCTGGCCCGTACCGATCGGCTGGGGCTGGACTGGACCACTCGTGGTGTCTGGTTTGGCCTCTGGCGCACCCTGCTGCCCCACGTGCTGATTGGCTGGGGCTGGGGGATTGTCTGGACGCTGCTGCTGTTCAAGGGCTTCTCCTACCCCATGCACGGCAGATGGCTGGTGCTGGTGGTGGGTCTGGGGCTCGCCTCGGCAGCCTGCGTCACCATGGGGGCCTTTTTCTACGGCATCATCCGGGATCCGGCCCGTGCCCTGTCGTTAGCGGGGGCTTACACTGCGCCCGGTTTCGCCTTTATGGGGGTCACCTTTCCGGTGAGTGCCATGGGAGATTTCGCCCGCTTCTGGCGCAGCCTGTTGCCGGTCTCTCACTATGTGGAGCTGCAGATTGGTCAGAGCAACTACGGTCTGCCTCTCGCATCGGCGCTACCGCAACTGGGAGCGCTGCTGCTGTTCCTGCTCCCCCTGTTGCTGGTGGTACGCCGTTACAAGCAGCAGGCCGAGCTTGCCCGTCAATCAGCCGCAGTGGCAATCGCCGAAAAGGAGCCTGAGTGATGCTGGGATTTGTCGATCTGTTGCGCCTAGAGCTGCGCACCCTGCTGGCGGATCGCGCCATCATGCTCACCCTGTTTGGCGGGGTGATCTTCTACTCGTTTCTCTATCCCCAGCCCTATCTGCATCAGTTGCCGCGGGAAGAGGCGGTGGTGGTGGTCAACGAAGATGGCAGTCAGCTGTCGCGCCAGCTGGAGTTTATGGCCGATGCCACGCCGCAGGTGAAGCTGGTAGCGCGGGCCAATTCGCTGGATGAAGCGCGGCAGCTGATGATGGCCGGGAAGGCGAGCGGGATCCTGCATATCCCCAACCACTTCTATCGGGATCTGATGCTGGGCAAGAGCGTCACCCTGAGCTATGCCGGTGATGCCTCCTACTTTCTGGTCTACGGCACCATTGCCGAGGGGCTGGCGCAGGCCGGCGGCACACTCGCCGCGCAGGTGAAGGTGGCGCGGCTGTTGAGCCACGGCGAGGCGCTGCCACAAGCGGCGATGGGCTGGAATGCTGTGGCCCTCAACGTGGTGCCGGTGTTCAACCCCACTATGGGCTACGTCAACTACGTGGTGCCGGCGGTGTTCGTGCTGATCCTCCATCAGGTGTTGCTGATGGGGGCGGGGATCCTGGGGGCGACCCAGAACCAGCGCAGCTGTCGCGGCGAGCATGGTTACTGGCAAAGCGCGCCGGTGTTGCCGCTGCTGCTGGCCAGAACCCTGGTGCTGGCGGGGTTGTTCCTGCTGCCGGTGAGCTACTTCCTCGGCTTCTGCTTCGATCACTACAATATCGCTCGTCATGCAGATCCGGTGCAGCTTTGGCTGTTCGCCCTGCCATTCCTGCTGGCGACCTGCTGGTTTGGCGTGGTGCTCGGCGCGATATTTACCCGGCGGGATCTGCCCACTCAGGTAGTGCTCATATCCTCCCTGCCGCTGGTCTTTCTGGCGGGCTTTATCTGGCCGCTGGAGCTGATCCCGGCGCCTCTCAACTGGCTGGCTCAGTGGGTGCCCACTATCCCGGCCATCGAGGGTTTTCTGCGCCTCAACCAGATGGGAGCTGGCTTTGAACAGGTTTCCCGTTACTGGTGGCAGTTATGGGAACTGGCGCTGCTCTACGGCGTGCTGGCCTGCCTGCTGCTGCGCCAGCGGCAGCAGTCGTTGCCGGTTGCTCGCCCGTCAGTCGTGCAGGGTGAAACAACCGCCGGTTAAGCGGGATGGTGCAAGCGCCCGTGAGATGGCGTGTGCGGTAAAGCGAAAACGGTCAGCCCTTGGGCTGACCGTTTTGTTATGTGGTGGGGTTAAGCGGTTTTGCTGCTGCTTTAGCCGCGCTGGAGTTCGGGATCCCCGATGGCGTAGATCTGTCCCACCGCTGTCTCATCCGCCAGCAGACGCAGCCCTTGGGCGGCCACATCGGCACGGCGTACCAGTCCGTGTACCTCCTTGCCCTGACTCAGTTCGGCGCGGCCGGTGGTGTCGCCATCCTGAAGGCCCGCCGGGCGAAGAATGGTCCATGCGAGGGCGCTGGTCTGCAGCCAGCTCTCCGCCAGACTCTTGAGACGTACCTCGTGACCGAAGGCGGCGCGGGCCCGCTCCGGCAGATACTGCCAGCTGTCGCCACAGCCGAGGGAGGTGACCAGCAGCAGCCGTTTCAGGCCTGCCTGCTCCATGGCATCGATCACATGGCGGTTGCCCTGATAGTCCACCGGCGCGGCTTGACGGAAGCTGCCGAGGGTAGAGACGACTTGTGCATCTTGCCCCGCCAGAACACATGCCTGCTGCACCGCAGCCAGATCCAGCGCATCCCCTTCGATCACCTCGACTCCCAGCGCACTCAGTTCGGTGGCCATCTCGGGGTTGCGTACCAGCGCAACGACCCGGTGACCCTGGCTCAGGGCGTGGTGAGTAAAGGTGCGGCCCAGCCCGCGGCTGGCTCCGAAAATCAGTGTGGTTGGCATAGATGAGCTCCCTTGGCAAAAGGGGCTAGCCTAGTGGCTTGTTCGCCTGTTGTAAATGAGAGTTGTTTCTATTTGTGAGCTGGCAGGGAGGAGAGAGTGCGAGCCGCCAGCGACTCGCACTCTTTGGGAGGGATCAGCCGTTGTAGTTGCCGATGCTGGGGCGACGGCTGGGGCCACTCAGGTGGATATCCACCGGATTGAATGCCTTGATCGCCTCATAGCTGAAATCACCGATCGCCTGATGCAGGGTCTGGGGCGTGTGGTTGGTGATGATGATGACGCTCTTTGACAGGTTACGACGGCGGCGCAGCAGGTGGCCGAGGAAGCTGGACTGGCTCTCCGCCATTTTGGCGCGGTTGGCCGATACCTCATCAATGATCAGCAGATCCACCTCTTCCAGCGCGCGGCGGTACTGGTTGCGCTCGTCCTGATCGGGGATCACGTTGAAGAACAGCCGATCGACGATGGAGGCCCACTGCTGGAAGATCACCGATTTCTGGTGACGGGCGATCAGCTCATGCGCCACCGCTCCCGCCAGCGTTGACTTGCCGGTGCCGTAGTCGCCGTAGATCAGCATGCAGCCACCACCGCTCTTCTCCCAGTGCTCGAAGCCGCTGATAAAGTAACGGGCGGTTTCGATAGGGTATTGCAGCGCCGGATCTGTGGCATCCATTTTGTCGAACACCCAGTCGGGGTTGAGGTCGGCCTGGGCGATCAGTTTCTGGATCCGTTCCTGGCGGGCTGCCTTCTGCAGCTCGCGCACCTCGGCGTTGGCCTTGGCGTCGTACTCCTTGCGCAGGGTCTCGTAGTCATACTGACCGCCGCCGGTCTCTTGTTGCAGGCGACGAATGCGCTCCAGCAGGCCACCCACATGGCGGCTCAATTCCGGGTCGTGAATGCGGTGATCCTGCTTGGCCTTGGCGATCTTCTGGCGCTTGGCTTCGATCTCTTCCAGCTCCTGGCGCAGGGGATCTTGCGGGTCAGTCATGGAATGCTCCTTCTGCTCGATCAGGGATGGGTAGACAAGGGGTTGATTCTGCCTGCAGGCGGGGGCCGCTATCAATCATTATCCGGCTCCTGCTGCGCTGCGGGTTCTTGCGTCTGCTGTTGGGCCAGTCGCTTGGCCTCTTCAATCATCTGTTGGGCCCGTTTGCTGGGGCCCGACTCTGCCGGGGCCGGCGTCACCTGCTGGTAGCCCTGCACCTCCATCGGTTTGCGACGGGTATAGCGGCGGGTCTTGAGGGCGCGAATGAACTTGAGCATCCATTGATGCTGGGAGTCGAACACCTCGGGGCGCCCCAGCCAGTAGGCGATAAACTCCCCCAGATCTTCTTCGCTATAGCTGGCATCGATCACCCCGCACAGACGGGCGAGGGCGGGCAGCTCTTCGTCCGGTCGCCATTGCAGATGCATCTGGAAGGGGCGTTCCGGCAGCGGGCTGCGCAATTTCTGGGTCAGCAGTGGCAACTGGAACGGGCACTGATGGTAGTGCTCACTCTCGGGCTGAGCCTCGACTTGCAGCAGGCCCGCCTCCATCAGTTCATCGAAAAGCTCGGTGAGTTGGCGGGCATTGACCTGAAACGAGAAGGCGCTGGGATCGCCCGGGTCGACCACCGCCAGCGCCCGGCCGAGTTCGGGGTAGTTGAGCCTGGCCAGCTGATTTTCCAGCACCAGTCGGCGCAGCTGCAGGGTATAGAGGCTGCGGGCCGGGTGGGACAATCTGGGGTGGGAGAGGGCACTGTATTCGGCTGGAGTCATGGTCTTCTTTATGCGCTTGTGTGGCGGCCATTATCCCCTATGGCAGGGGCTTGCACAATTCGCATGGAGGTAGCGACATTGTGGGGAGAGGTTGTGCTGCTATGTGGTTGTTAATAGAGCAATCTGTCGCTCAGAACCTGACCAGGGTCTATTTTTGACGCATCGTTTCCGCGGATACCTCACTTTTGAACTAGTCTTAATACCTAAATAACCAATTGACTAATAAGAGCTTTATCAAGATGTTAAGAGCCGGGCTACGGATCCTGGTGGTGGAGGACGAAGCCGTTTTTCGCCACTCGCTAGTGAGTTACCTCGCACGGGACGGGGCAACGGTCTTTCAGGCCGAAGATGGTATTGAGGGGCTATCGGCGGCGGCCCTCTACCATCCTGATGTGGTGCTCTGCGATCTCAATATGCCCAATATGGATGGCCACGAGGTGATCGCCTGCCTCTCTGCGCGCTATCCCCATATTCCGGTTATCGTTATTTCGGCCCAGAGCACTATGGAGGCGGTTGCCAGCGCCTTGCGTGCCGGTGCGCGGGACTATCTGCTCAAACCCCTTGAGGATTACGCGCTGGTAGAGCGCAGCATCGAACAGTGTCTCAACGGCAGCGGCAACCGGGCGCAGCAGTTGGAACTGATGGGTCACATCGACTATTTCAGTGCCCACGATAAGGCGGCCAGCCGCCTGCTGGCGGGGCTCAAGCCGCCGGGCTTGCAGGAGTGGGGCCCCTGGCAGGTGACGTTCAAGGGGCTGGGGCAGTTGTTTATTCCAGATACCTTCAAGGTGGAAGACAAGCTGCTGGTGCTGGTGATGGAACTGCCGATCATGGGGACGGATGCGGCATTTTGTGGGGCACTGGTGCGATCCTTGATGAACGTCCCCTACCGCCAGTTTCAGCAGAACGAGAGCCGGTTGCTGAGCCAGCCGCACCGGTTGCTCGACTACCTCAACCATCAGTTGATGGCGTCCGGGCTTCGCCACTCTTTTGCCATGGCGGCGCTGCTGTTTGATCAGCATGATGGGCTGGTGTTTGCCAACGCAGGGCTCACTTCTCCCCATTGGCTGATGCGCTCAGGCGGCTTACCCCTTGGCCTGATGCGCAGTAGCCACTACGCCCTGCACAAACGTAGCTGGCATGAACCGTTCGCCCTGCAGTTTCGCAGCGACAGCGGCGGCTCGCTGGATGTGCAGGTTCGTCATCACTGATGCCGCCTGATAAACAGGCCAAAACAAACAGGGCGCCGATGGGCGCCCTGTTTGTTGTTTACAATCCTGACCGTTTAGACGGTGGCGGAGTGCAGTTTCTTCTCTTGAACTTGCGGCTCTTTGGCCGGGCCTTCGGCACCGTGCATCCAGTAGACCAGGCGGTTGGCCATGGTCAGCAGGATCAGGGCGCTCAGTATCGCAGCCAGGGCGATGCCACCGAAGATGGCGATCGGGCCGGCTTCACCCACGAAGGAGCCGATAAAGCCCGCAGCGTAGTTGGCCAGGGCAACGAAGCCAAACCAGGCACCCATCATCAGGGAAGCCAGACGCAGCGGAGCCAGTTTGGTCACCATGGAGAGGCCGATCGGGGAGAGGCAGAGCTCGCCCAGGGTGTGGAACAGGTAAGCACCTACCAGCCAGAACATGGAGGTCTTGACGGTGTTGTCACCACCCTGCTGCAGCACGGCACCGACCATGAACAGGAAGCCGATAGCCAAGAACAGCAGACCCATGGCGAATTTCACCGGAGAGTTCGGTTCTTTCTTGCCGAGCTTGATCCAGATGGCCGCAACGACCGGTGCCAGGGTGATAATGAAGAAGGGGTTCAGGGACTGGAACCAGGCGGTCGGTACTTCGAAGCTGCCGATCATGCGGTCGGTATACTCCTGGGTGTAGAGGTTCATCAGACCACCGGCCTGCTCGAAACCGGCCCAGAAGATGATGGTGAACAGACCCAGTACCAGAATAACCTTGATGCGATCCACTTCCTGCTTGGTCAGCGGTGCTTTCTGCTCGGTAGTACGCAGGGCGGCTGCGCGCTGGGCGGCAGTGACGCGACCGATGTCACCAAGGAAACGCTGGGCCATGGTGGCCTGGATCACCAGAGAGAGCAGCATACCGATACCGGCGCCGACGAAGGCAGCTTGCCAGCCGTAGGCCGTAGCGGCAGCACCACAGATCACGCCTGCCAGCAGGGAACCCAGGTTGATACCCATGTAGAAGATGGTGAAAGCACCATCACGGCGGTGATCGCCCTCTTCATAGAGGTCACCCACCATGGTGGAGATGTTCGGTTTGAACAGGCCGTTACCCACGATCAGCAGCGCGAGGCCCGCGTAGAACATGGTGTTGACCATATCCGGGAACATGGCGTGTGGCAGTGCCAGAGTGAACTGACCTGCGGCCATCAGCACGGCACCGATCAGGATGGCGCGACGTTGACCCAGGAAGGTGTCAGCCAGCCAGCCGCCGATCAGCGGAGTGATATAAACCAGACCGGTATAGATACCGTAGAGTTTGAGGGCATCTGCCTGACTCCAGCCCAGACCGCCGTTGGCAGTCAGGTCGGTCAGATAGAGCACCAGTACGGCACGCATGCCGTAATAGGAGAATCTCTCCCACAGTTCGGTACTAAAGAGCAAAAAAAGCCCTTTAGGGTGACCTAAAAAGGTCCCTTTTGACGGGTTATTCATTGGAACTTCCACCTGTGTCTTATATTTTTTTGAGTTTTTTATGCAAGGGCGAGAAACACGCCTCAATCCTTATAGAGCATGTGTGAATAAATTACAACATTATGATTTGCTGAGAGTTTATTTACTCTTGATTGATTTTTTGTTGCAAAAATGAAAAAGGAGCATCATTTGATGCCCCTTAAATACGTCTATAAAAAACAGATTTATCAGCGATTACAACTGCTTGACGAACTGCTTCAGCCAGCCGATGAATTCACCATTCAGCTCGTGATGGCGCACACCATATTCCACATTGGCTTTCATATAACCGAGCTTGCTACCGCAATCGTGGCTCTTGCCCTTCATGAAGTAGGCGTTGACCTGCTCCTGCTCCATCAGCATGGCGATGGCGTCAGTTAGCTGGATCTCGTCACCGGCGCCGGCAGGGGTTTTTTCCAGCAGCGGCCAGATATTGGAGGAGAGGACGTAACGACCCACCACCGCCAGATTGGAGGGGGCTTCATCACGGGGCGGCTTCTCGACAATGGCCTGCATCGGCAGGGACATCCCCTCGCTCAGGGCCTCGCCCTTGATGTCGGCGATGCCGTACTTGTCCACTTCGCTCTCGGGAACCGCTTCCACCATGATCTGGCTGATCTGGTTCTCTTCGAACATGTGCACCATTTCGGCCAGGTTGTCTTTTTTCGGGTCGCTGGCCACTTCATCAATCAGTACATCAGGCAGCAGCACGGCAAACGGGTTGTCACCGATCAGCGGACGGGCACACAGCACAGCGTGGCCCAGACCTTTGGCCTCGCCCTGGCGGACGTGCATGATAGTGACGTCTTTCGGGCAGATCTGTTGCACCTCTTCCAGCAGCTGACGCTTGACTCGCTTTTCGAGGGTCGCTTCCAGTTCGAAACTCTTGTCGAAGTGGTTTTCGATGGAGTTTTTACTGGAGTGGGTGACCAGCACGATCTCTTTGATACCGGCGGCGATGGCTTCGCGCACTACGTACTGGATCAGCGGTTTGTCGACCACCGGCAACATCTCTTTCGGGATGGCCTTGGTGGCTGGCAGCATACGGGTACCCAGACCGGCTACCGGGAGCACGGCCTTGCGAACTGTCAGAGGAGTCTTTTTCATGGAAAACTATCCAGCGGGATTAAAGTGCGGCCATGATACTCCAAGAAAAATGGGGCAGCCACAGGCTACCCCATTCGTATATGCAGAGCTCGGACGTTATTTGACGATGATCATGTCACGGTTGGCTTCCAGCGTGGCCGGGCCAATGCCATTGACATCTGCCAGCTGATCGACCGAGGTGAACTTTCCCTGTTTTTCCCGATAGTCGACGATAGCTTGTGCCTTCTTGTCGCCAATCCCTTTCAGGCTGGTGAGTTCGGCAAGGGTGGCCGTATTGATGTTCAGCTTACCGGTCTCCTTGGCGACCTCGGTCGTGGTTGTTTGCTTGGGTGCTGCCTTATCTGCGGCCAGCACGGGTTGGCTGAACAGGGGCAAGCAGGCCAGCAGCATGATTGCAGAGAGCTTCTTCATCAGCATTTCCATTCCTCCATGATGTGGATATTGCCGAGTGGCACATTGATGAATAGCGTATCGAACGGGTCTTTTTCACTGCTATTTCTAACAGGTCAAATCCTCATGCCGATGGCGAAATATTTGCTATAAGCGCTTCACTATGAATGCCCTCATATATCCAACCGTATGATCTTGAATCTATTTTAGATACATCTTTAAGGTGGCGGGCACGCTTTCCCACAGCGCTACGCTCGAGACATTTCTGGCACATCACATGGCATTATTCTGCAT
Source organism: Aeromonas sp. 159 (assembly GCF_963862045.1). NCBI lineage: Bacteria > Pseudomonadati > Pseudomonadota > Gammaproteobacteria > Aeromonadales > Aeromonadaceae > Aeromonas > Aeromonas sp. 159. Next base: position 25,095 of record NZ_CAWLMI010000011.1, read on the forward strand.
AACACTGCACTGATGGCATGTTTCACTGGTCTTCAAAAGAGAACCAATAAAAAAGGCTGCTCACCTGGGGTGAGCAGCCTTTGTGATCGGTTTTTTCAGACAGGCACTGATTAGGCTTGTTCGTCAGCCTGGGCAGCCTGGATACCGGTCAGGGCGATGGTGTAGACGATGTCATCAACCAGGGCGCCACGGGAGAGGTCGTTGACCGGCTTGCGCATGCCTTGCAGCATCGGGCCGATGGAGACCAGGTCAGCGGAACGCTGCACCGCTTTGTAAGTAGTGTTACCTGTGTTCAGGTCCGGGAAAACGAACACGGTGGCTTTACCTGCAACCGGTGAGTTCGGTGCCTTGGACTTGGCCACGTTCTCCATGATGGCCGCATCGTACTGCAGCGGGCCGTCGATGATGAGGTCGGGGCGCTTGGCCTTGGCCAGCTCGGTCGCTTCACGCACTTTCTCTACATCGGCACCGGCGCCAGAGGTACCGGTGGAGTAGGAGATCATGGCGACGCGCGGCTCGATGCCGAACGCGGCAGCAGAGTCGGCGGACTGGATGGCGATCTCGGCCAGCTGCTCGGCAGTGGGATCCGGGTTGATCGCGCAGTCACCGTAGACCAGCACCTGATCAGGCAGCAGCATGAAGAAGATGGAGGAGATCAGGGAAGAGCCCGGAGCGGTCTTGATGATCTGCATCGGCGGACGGATGGTGTTGGCAGTGGTGTGCACCGCGCCGGATACCAGACCGTCAACTTCATTGCGCTCCAGCATCATGGTACCCAGTACCACGTTGTCTTCCAGCTGTTCGCGGGCAACCACTTCGGTCATGCCCTTGTTCTTGCGCAGCTCGACCAGACGCGGCACATAGCGCTCGCGCACAACGGCTGGATCGATGATTTCGACGCGATCGGTCAGAACAACACCCTGCTGCTCGGCAACGCGACGGATCTCTTCCGGATTACCCAGCAGCACCGGACGGGCAATGCCACGCTCGGCACAGATGGCGGCTGCCTTGATGGTGCGCGGCTCGTCGCCTTCCGGCAGCACGACACGCTTGTTGGCCTGACGGGCCAGCTCGGTCAGCTGATAACGGAATGCCGGCGGGCTCAGACGACGGGAACGGGAAGAGCTGACGGTCAGCGACTCGATCCAGTGCTTGTCGATGTGGCCAGCGACGTAGTCCTGTACCAGCTCGATACGCTCGCGGTCATCTTCCGGAATATCGACGTTGAAGTTCTGCAGGCTGACGGCGGTCTGCCAGGTGTTGGTACCGGTCATCATGATCGGCAGGCCGGTGGCCATGGCCTGTTGGCACAGCGCCATGACCTGCGGCTCCGGATGATAGTTACCGGTCAGCAGCAGGGCGCCTAGCTTGACGCCGTTCATGGCGGAGAGGCAAGCGGAGACGATGACGTCAGAGCGGTCGCCGGAGGTGACCAGCAGGCTGCCCGGACGGAAGTGCTCAACCATGTTATGGATGGAGCGGGCGCAGAAGGTCACGGTCTGCAGGCGGCGGCTGTCCAGCTCACCCTTGTGCAGGATCTTGGCGGCCAGATGCTTGGCAAGATCCTTGGCGCGCGGGGCGATCAGCTGGGTGTTCCAGGGGATGCAACCCAGAATGCGCAGCGGGCTCTTGCCGAACACTTGCAGCACTTCCAGGTTGTGGGCCGCGTCAGAAGCGTGGTGATGGGCTTCGAACATCTCGGTCAGGTCAGGGCGGGTTACGCCATGCTCGTCAACCGGCGCGCCCACCTTGTTGATCACGCAGCCAACGATGCGGGGGTTGTTGACACCACCGAAGTTGGAGCAGGCCAGCTCGATGCGCTCTTTCAGTTTCTGGCTGGAGTCATGGCCCGGATGGGTCACGAATACCATGTCAGCGTCCAGCGCCTTGGCCACGTCGTAGTTCAGCTTGTTGGCAAAGGGCTGCTTGTCGGTCGGCACCATACCTTCGACAACCAGCACTTCGGCACCACTGGATTTCACGTGCTCTTCGAAGCGGGCAACGATCTCTTCTAGCAGGATATCGGTGTTGCTGGAGCTGATCATGTTCTCGGCGTAGGAGAGGGTGAAGGGCTCGGGCGGGTTGATGTTGGCAGCTGCGCGGATAACGGCGGTTGAGCGCTCGGCACCGGTTTCACCCGGACGCGGCTGGGCAACCGGTTTGAAGAAGCTGACATTGACACCGTGGCGTTCCATGGCGCGAACAACGCCCAGACTCACGGAAGTTACGCCGACACCAGTGCCGACCGGGATAAGCATAATAGTGCGTGCCACTTTATACCCCTTGTTCATTTTTTGGGATCAGGAAAAGGCCGCCCTGTGGGCGGCCTCGAGTTACTGCGTCAATTAAGCGCCGACCAGTTCCAGCGCGTCGTGGGCGATAACCCACTCTTCGTTGGTCGGGATAACCAGGGCCTTGGTAGAGCCAGCCTTGGTGATCTCGCCACCCTTGCCGAAACGAGCCTTCAGGTTGGCGTCGTGATCAACGTCAAAGCCCAGCAGGCCCAGCTTGTTCAGGGTGATTTCACGGATCGGGGCGGAGTTTTCACCGATACCACCGGTGAAAACAACGGCGTCCAGACGACCGTCCATGGCGGCAGCGTAGGCGCCGATGTACTTGGCCAGGCGATAGCAGTAAACGTCCATAGCACGCTTGGCTTCTTCTTTGCTGTCGTAGTTGTCTTCAACGAAACGGCAGTCGGAGGTCACTTCAGTCAGACCCTGCAGGCCGGACTCTTTGGTCAGCATGGTGTTGATATCGGCCACGCTCATGCCCAGCTTGTCGTGCAGGAAGAAGATGATGGCCGGGTCCAGATCGCCGGAGCGGGTACCCATCACCAGACCTTCCAGCGGGGTCAGACCCATGGAGGTATCAACAGATTTGCCGTTCTTGATGGCGCAGACGGAACCGCCGTTGCCCAAGTGGCAGTTGATGATGTTCAGCTCTTCAACCGGCTTGTTCAGCTGCTTGGCAGCTTCCAGGCTGATGTAGTAGTGGCTGGTGCCGTGAGCGCCATAGCGACGGATGCCGTTCTCTTTGTAGAGCTTGTACGGCAGGGCGTACAGGAAGGCTTCTTCCGGCATGGTCTGGTGGAACGCGGTATCGAATACGGCCACGTTCTTGTCAGCCAGTGCCGGGAATACGCGGCGAGCTTCACGGATACCGATCAGGTGAGCCGGGTTGTGCAGCGGAGCGTACGGAACAGCAGCTTCGATGCCGGCGATCACGTCTTCGCAGATGACAACGGAAGAGGTGAAGCGCTCGCCACCGTGAACAACACGGTGACCGATGGCGATCAGGTTCTTGGACAGTTCCGGATTGAGCGGCAGGATCTTGTTGACGATGAAGTCCAGCGCTTCCTGGTGAGCGGCACCCGCGCCCAGATCGGCACTGCCTTTCTCGCCATTCAGTTTCCACTTGATGCGGGCGTCGTCGAGGTTGAAGCACTCGGCCAGGCCGGACAGCAGGTCATCACCGGTGGTTGCGTCAATGACGGCAAACTTCAGGGAAGAGCTGCCACAGTTAAGAACAAGAACCAGCTTACTCATGAATAAATCCTATCGCAGATTGGGTTGTGTAGGCGGATGCGTTGGACGCGGTGCGGCCAAAAACTTTCAACTTATCCTTATGAGGGTTGGCAATCTGTTGCTTGCCCCTTGTATAGTGATACAAGACCCGAAATCCAGACGTCCCTGACAGGTCAATAGCAAGAAGCTTTTGACGCAAAAATGGGCGTACAAAGGATAACCCGATTGTTGAAAAATAACAAAGTCATCCTCAACCTTTGTTACTTTGCATCAAATTTTGTCGAGGTTTTGCCGTTAGTACGTTCAAAAAGCGCTCGGAGGTAGTATGAGCATGAACATTTTTGGAACTAAGTTACAGCAAGGGCGCCATTATATGACGCTTTGGCCGCGCCGTCCCGAGCTCAATTCGATGTTTCCTGAAAATCGGGTGATCAAGGCGACCGAGTTCGCCCTCAAGGTGATCCCCGCGTTGGCAGTGCTGAGCGTGATGCTGCAGTTCCAGTTTGGGGAGCTGCACTACTGGCCCTCCGTCATCACTTCCGTGCTGTTTCTGCTCAGTTTGCCGCTGCAGGGTTACTACTGGCTCGGTCAGCGGGCCGACACCCGGTTGCCCCCG
>NZ_CAWLMI010000012.1:0-17782 GCF_963862045.1 Aeromonas sp. 159
CCCCCCCCGTTTTTCCCGCCCCGCCCCATTCTCCCCTGTGTGATATAGCTCACAACTTGAGCCATCGACCTTGTTGCTTAGAACAGTCTTGATGTCAAAAAAGTCACTAGAAAATAATTCATTGAATTTAATCTCTTTTTATCTTGTCAAAAACCGTCACATCCAGTCTTGATAACGACCTCGCCACCTCAATTAAACAACGATGGATTCAGGCCCAGTCAAGGTTGGGACGCCTACCGTGTGGCTATCGGACTATTTCCGATTTCACAGAACCGACAACAAGTTCGGAAGTGTTTACATCAGAGGAATAACGCATATGAAGAAGTCTGCACTGACTATTGCCATCTCCAGCCTGCTGCTGGCGAGCGGCGCCCATGCTGCTACCGTTTACAACCAGAACGATACCAAGCTGGAAATCGGCGGCCGTGCACAAGGTGCTTACTACGGTACTGACGACAACGGTTCCGAAGGCGACCAGAGCTATTTCCGTGTAAACATGCGCGGTGAAACCAAGATCGCCCCCGAAATGAAGGCGTTCGGCTTTGCCGAGTACAACCTGCCGACTTCCGGTTCTGACAACGACGAGCTGCGTTATGCCTATGCCGGCATCAAGCACGACCGTTTCGGCGCATTCAGCTATGGTCGTCAGGATGGCCTGTTCACCAAGGCCGTCAACAACTATACCGACGTCCTGCCTGAGTGGGGCGGTGACGGCTTGGGCAAAGATACTGAAGTATTCGGTACCGGCCGTACCAACGGTCTGGCCCAGTACATCTATAACTACCAGGGTCTGACTCTGGGTGCCCAGTTCACCGGTAACAACGATCCGCAAAACGCCGGTCGCAGTGCAATCACTGAATCTTTCAACGGCAACACCTACAACGGCGAAAGCTGGAATAGCAAAGGTTCTGCTGAAGGCTTCGCAGTATCTGCCAACTACGATTTCGATATGGGCCTGAGCCTGGGTGCTGCCTATAACCAGGCTGGCAAGACTGACGAGCAAGCTCGCTACGCCGCCTTCGGTGGCGACAAGGATGCCAAGCTGATGGGCTTCGGCGCCAAATATGCAACTGGCGACCTCTACCTGGCTGCAACCTACTCCCACGGTGAAGACCACCTGTTCGTCAACAACGGCTACGCCGAGAAGATGGATGGCTACGAAGCCGTTGCCCAGTACACCATCGGCAAGTTCAAGCCTTCTCTGGCCTACCTGCGCACTGACGTGAAAGACTCCGCTCGCGGTATCGATGATACCTACACCGAGTACGTATCTATCGGTGCCTGGTACAACTTCACCGACAACTTCAACGCCTACGTTGATTACAAGCTGAACCTGCTGGACTCCGTAGATGGCAAGTCCACCAACTCTCTGGGCAAGAACACCGACGACGTAGTCGCGGTTGCCCTGCAGTACAACTTCTAAGTAATTGGAAGTCAGTTATACCCTGTGATACCAATGTCTACTGTTTGAATTACTTCCGGCCGCTCTGCGGCCGGTTTTTTTATTGCGCCTTTTCAGCACCTTGCATATAACTATCGAGCGGATTGATGGCAATATCCGCGCCGTTGACAGGGAGTGACAAGGAGATATTCACGGATGAGACAAGCGCGCGGTAACATAGACTGGCAACGCGGGTGGCTGTTGTTGCCACTGCTGTTGATATCGCTCATCTGGAGCAGCACGGCAGATGCCAGCTGGGATCAGAGCCTCTATCGTCAACTGGGTCTGGCCGGCAAGCTGGATAAACAGACCTTTCGTCAGGCACTCAACAGTTATCAAACCGTGCGCCACAAACGAAAACCTATTCTCACCATCATCGATTACAGCAAGCCATCCACCCAGCGCAGACTGTTTGTCATCGATATGAAACGCCACAAGCTGCTCTATCACACCTGGGTCAGTCATGGCCGCAACTCAGGTGAACTGGCCGCAAAACACTTTTCCAACCAGCTCAACTCCCGCCAAAGTTCCCTTGGCGTCTATCGCACCGCAGAAACCTATCTGGGCAAGCATGGCTACTCCCTGCGGCTGGACGGACTCAGCCCCGGCAAGAACAGCAATGCCCGCAAGCGTGCCATCGTAGTACATGGCGCCGCCTATGCCAGCCCGACCCATCTGCGCAAATATGACAAGCTGGGCCGCAGCTGGGGTTGCCCCGCCCTGCCCAAAGAGCAGGCCAGAGCCATCATAGATACCATCAAGGGGGGGAGTGTCATCTACGCTCACGGCTAGCGGGCACAACACCAGAAAACGCAAGGCCAGCAATCGCTGGCCTTGTTTGTTACGCTTTTCACACTAAACGTGGCGCGTTATTGGCGCACCACCAGTACCGGACAGGGTGCATGACGCACCACAGACTCGGCGACACTGCCTACCAGCAGATGGCTGATACCGGAGCGGCCGTGGCTACCCATCACGATCAGCTCAACCTCATCCTCCTTGGCCTGAATGACAATCTCATCGGCGGCGCGGCCAAAGCGAATATCAAAGGTGGCCGGGATCGGCAGGGTGGCAACCAGCTCTTTGAGCTGGGTTCTGGCCTGACGCTCCATCTCGTGAGTAATCTCGATGGCCGTCATATGAAGGATCTTGTAGCTGTCGAAACCGTGCAGTTGATCAACCACGTGGATCAGCTTGAGCTGGGCCTGATGGCTCTGTGCCATAAAAACGGCATAGTCGAGTACCGCGCGAGACATTTGGGAAAAATCGACTGGACAGAGCAGAGTCTTGATCGATGGCATAATGCAGTCTCCTCTACTGATTGGGGTGCTATTGAATCTTTACTCGATCATAACGATCCGACCGCAAATAACCCTCGACCCTGTCGCAAAATGGAGATGCGGAATGTTTTCTCCGCCCGCCACTATCAATGGCATGGTATAAATCAGGTGATAAATGCTCTCCTCACCCCTGCGAGGATAATGCTGACCATGCTGCGCATCGGTTGTTTGCTGCTTTGCTCTCTGTGTGCGATCGCCCACGCTCGCACAGCCGATATTCACGTCTATTGCGATGGCTGGCCCGGTTTCTGCCAACCGGATGGCCGCGGTATCTATCTCGATCTGGTGCGAACCATCTACCAACCCCATGGCTACCAGATCGTGCCCCATATCGTGCCCTACAAACGCGCCGTCGCCATGGTAGCCAGGCAAGAGGGGGATATGGCCATGAGTGTCTATCGGGACGAGATCAAGGGGGTTAGGCAGCCCAATCAGCCAGCCTCCGCCGATGATGTGACCGTCTTCATGCTCAAGCAGTGGCAGCCACAATGGCGGGGAGAGCGCAGCCTGGAGGGAGAGACCGTCCTCTGGCGGCGAGGATGGGTGCTGGATAAATATCTTCCGGTCACCATGCGGTGGCACGAGATCGACAACCATGAGATGGCCCTGCAGCTGATTGGCAAGGGGCGCTATCGCTATTACCTGACCGCTGGCGTGCTCCATGCAGCCGATGAGACCCCGGCCAATATGTACCGCACCATTTTGCGCTGGATCCCGACTTACCCCATTTTTGCCAATACCGAGCAGGGCGACCGGCTACTGCAGCTGTGGGATCAGGAGATGGTGAATCTGATCCGTCGCGGCACGCTGGCCGAGATATATCGCCATTATCACCTCTATGACTACTATCGCGACTTTCTCGAGGAGCAGGCGGTCAAGACCGGCGAAAACTGATCCCACCATAGGGGAAAGAGAAGGATGCCGCAGCCCCGTCAACAGCGGCCACCGCCAGCAACCTGCCCATAAGCAACACCGTCTCCATTGTGGTTTGAGTCACCGTGGCCACACCACAACTCAGGGTTGCCGGAACCCCTTCGCCAAGCGGTCATAGAGGATCACATTGACCGAGGCGGCCAGATTCATGCAGCCCTGAGTCGGCACATAGACCACATCTTTCACCGCGCCATAGAGGGCGGGATCGAGCGTGCCATCCTCCGGCCCGAAGATATAAAAAGCGCGTTCCGGATGGACATAGTCGGGGAGCGGCGTAGCGCCATCGATCAGATCAACCACCACGGGCACGCATCCCTGCGGGATAAACGCCATCAGATCATCCACCCCGAGCAACGGGATCTTCTCCACCATCTGCTTGGTATCAGTGGCAAAGCGGCGCGCCAGCTCGAAGCGGTTGCCGGTGTAGTAGACCTCATCCACCCCGTAACAACCCGCAGCCCGCATCACTGAGCCGACATTTTCCGGAGACTTGGGATTGACCAACCCCACGCAGCAGAATGCACTCTTTTCCATCATCTCTCCTCATCTTGCAGCGGCCATTATAAGCCGTTGCAGGGCCACCGACCCGTTAAAAGTCCCCTCCCCAGATTAACCGCTTGCCAACCCATCTTTAATGTCGATTTTTTGTGCGCAAGCCGACAAATTTTGTACAAGCTGATAGCCAGCAAACGTTTCCCAGCAATAATGGACAAACGTTTGCAAATGGATGTTTGTCTATGACTGAGCGTGAACAAGAGATCCTCGCCCTGCTGCGTCAGGATCCCATGATTGCCCAGCAGGAGCTGGCCGATCGCCTCGGCATCAGCCGCTCCGCGCTGGCCAGCCACATCTCCAGCCTGATCCGGCAGGGATATGTGCAAGGCAGAGGTTATGTACTGCGAGAAGGCCCCTACATAGTGGTGATCGGCGGTGCCAATATGGATATTTGCGGCACCAGCCATGACAACCTGCTGCTCGGCGACTCCAACCCGGGCAAGGTGCGCACCTCGGCAGGCGGTGTCGGCCGCAATATCGCCGAGAATCTGGCGCGGCTCGGCAGCGACACCCGGCTGCTGACAGCGGTCGGCAACGACCAGTATGGCCACCATCTATTGGAAGTGAGCCAGCGGGCCGGCGTCGATGTGCGCCAGACTCTGGTGCTCGATGGTCACGCCACCTCCTGCTATCTCAGCCTGCATGATGGCAGCGGCGAAATGAGCTGTGCCATCAACGACATGGCCATCATAGAGCAGCTCACCCCTGCCCGCCTGACCCCCCTCGCAGGCTTTCTCGGCGGTGCCCGGCTCTGGGTGCTCGACACCAATCTGGCTATCCATACCCTCGACTGGTTGTTTGAACGGCAAGGTGAGCACGCCATCTTTGTCGATACCGTTTCGGTGGCCAAGGTGGAGAAGATCCGCCCCTGGCTCGGCAAGATCCACACCCTCAAACCCAATCGAAGCGAAGCCGAGCAGCTGTGCGGCATGACCATCGCCGGGCCCGAAACCTGGCCCATGGTGGCCGCCTGGTTCCACCGCGCCGGGGTCAAGCGACTGTTCCTCAGTCTGGGTGAACAGGGGATCTTCTACAGCGATGGCGAGCAGCAGGGTCACCTGCCGATACTGGGCAGTCCGGTGCTCAACGTCACCGGCGGCGGAGATGCCTTTATGGCTGGCCTCGCCCACGCCTGGCTGCAACAGCTCGACATTGCCCAAACCACCCGCTTTGCCCTGGGCTGCGCCGCCCTCACCGTCAATTGTTCCGATACCGTTTTTTCCGGTCTGAGCAAGACCGCCGTTGACCGCATACTGGAGGAGTACTCATGCTGAACGCTTACCTCGATATCCAACCGGAAATTGCTGCCGCGCTGGCCGCCGGCAAACCGGTCGTCGCCCTCGAATCCACCATCATCTCCCACGGCATGCCTTATCCGCAGAACGTGGAGACGGCCCGTCAGGTGGAGCAGGTGGTTCGCGATAACGGCGCCATTCCGGCCACCATCGCCATCCTCGACGGCCGCCTCAAGGTGGGTCTCGATGCGGGTGCACTGGAAGCGCTCGGCCGGGCAGGCCCCAGCGTGACCAAGTGCAGCCGCCGCGACATTCCATTCGTACTGGCGCGCAAGGGGATGGGGGCCACCACGGTCGCCTCCACCATGATCATCGCCGCCATGGCGGGGATCCGGGTCTTTGCCACCGGCGGGATCGGCGGGGTACATCGCGGCGCGCAGGAGACCTTCGATATATCGGCCGACCTGCAGGAGCTGGCACAAACGCCGGTGGCCGTAGTCTGCGCCGGAGCCAAGTCGATCCTCGATATCGGGCTGACGCTGGAGTATCTGGAGACCCAGGGCGTGCCGGTGATCGGCTATCAAACCGAGGAGCTGCCCGCCTTCTACACCCGCGAGAGCGGCTTCAAGGTCGATTATCGCCTCGATACCCCGGCAGCCATCGCCGAGGCGCTACGCCTCAAGTGGGAGCTGGGACTGGCGGGCGGCGCCGTGGTGGCCAATCCCATCCCTACCGCACACGCCATGCCTAAAGCCGACATCGACGCAGCCATTGCCCGGGCGCTCCATGAAGCGGACGAGCAGGGGATCAAGGGCAAGGCGTCAACCCCCTTCCTGCTGGCACGCGTCTGCGAGCTGACTGGCGGCAACTCGCTGGCGGCCAACATCCAGCTGGTACTGAACAACGCGGCACTTGGCGCCCGCATCGCCGCCGCGCTTTAATTGCACACCGATACCTCGCCATGTAAAAGAGGGCCTCGCGGCCCTCTTTGTTATTTTTGCTATCTGCAGCGCTATTGCAACGCTGTGTTATTGCAGTACCACGCGCCCATTGAGTGGCTGCACCGGCCGGTTGTTGGGGTGGTGCATCACCGCCTTGAAGGCGTCGATCTGGGCCTGACTGACCTCAACCGGCTGCTTCATCACCAACCAGCGCACTCCTTCCGAGCAGGGAGGCGTAGTAAGGGAACCGCTGAAGCGATAGTAGTCACGGCTTTCCGGCAGCAGTTGCTCAGCAGAGAGCGGCGCCTTGAGGGCCTGGATCTCCCCCACCTTGGCAGGTAATGCACTCCAAGCTGCCGCCAGCGCCGGATTGGCCTTGCCAGCCTCGAACATCACCGCCACCACGGCGATCTCTCCCTTGTCACTGACATGCACAAGATGCCCTTCTAGCGGATAGGATTTGCCCTCGATGAGGTTCTCACTTGGGGCATGGAAGTGGAACTGCTTGAGCTCAAACCTGGTGCCATCGAGTTGCAAGATGCTGCCCGGGGCATAACCGACCTGCACGGTATGACCGTTGTTGACCACTGTGTTGCCACCCGCCTGATAGTGGAGTACCAGCGGGGCCAGTTTGGCCTCGACCAATCCGTTCAGGTCAACCGGCGACTGATTGCTACCCGCACACTGGCCAAACTCAGGGGTCAGCTTGGCCCAGTGGGCAGGCCCCGCCTCACCGCTATATTCCCAATGGGGGGTGGCAGCAAACACGACAGGGCACAGCAACAGGGCGCAGGCCAACAGAGACTTTCTCATCATACATCCTTATCTTGATTGAAAAGCACGACCATCCCCTCCCCCGGATAGCGGGGCATGCAGAGATGGCATATCTGATACGCGGAATACAGAGCATCGGAGCGACTTTCTAATGGTAACGAGCACGGGTTGGTCAATCGGTTTGACAGCGGCTCAATACAGAGTCGTTTGGCAAGTATATGGTGAGGGATCGACAGAGACAGTGAAAGAGGGGGAAATTAATCAGCCGGCTATCCACTCATCGTCTGGCGGATACGGGTCAAGGTTCAGGGTGTCACGCTTTCATAACAACCATCCATCACAACCATCGCGGGAATCCGAGCTCCCGCGATGGTTGCCGATAATGGCAATTAACGGTCGCGATTCAACGCGATCAGACGATCAAGAATCGCTTCACCATCGGCACGCAAACCGTTGTGCTCATACTCATTGGTGATCCAGGCGCGACTGTTGCCAAGGCCACGCAGGGTTTCACGACTGTAGTCAAACTCCACATACATATCCTCGGCATAGACGGCGCATGCTACCGGCACCTGGTTGCGGGCCAGTTGTGCCGGGTCATAGAGCGCCCCCCAGTCCGCCTTGTTGGCCAGCAGATGAGCCGCCTCTTTCAGGGACAGCAACTCGCGGAACTGCTCGAACATCCAGGGGTAAACCATCTCGCCGGTGAAGGCGAAATCCTTGCCTGGCGCCCAGTTCACCGCAGGAAACTCCCCTCTGACCCGATCTGCCGCCCAGCGAGTCGCCTCCCCTTCGGCGTAGATAGCCTCGTGCAGAATGGCAAACAGCGGGTTGGTATTGAATGGCTGCATGCTCTGCACCTGATAGAGAAAGGCCGGGCTCAGCTTGTCACCGATAAAGGCCTCTTCCAGCAGGTAATAAAGCTCCTCGAAAGCACCCGTAGCACCGAGATCCAGCCCCTGCTGCTGGAACTGCTCCACCGTCAGGCGCTGACCGTTGGGCAGCCGCACATCGTGCTGGTGCAGATGGTTGGCCAACCGGTTGGCAATCCCCTGAGCGTGGGGGAAGCGGGCGAAGAAGGCTCGGTTCTTGTCAGCCACCCGCTGATAGGTGGCGCGGTAAACCTCCTCGGCGCTGCGGCCAATCGGCGCGATGCCGCCGGTGATATAGACCTCCCGCAGGCTATCGGGGAAGAGCGAGAGATAGGTCAGGCAGCAAAAGCCGCCAAAGCTCTGACCCAGCAGGCTCCAGCGATGCTTGGGGCTGAGCTCCTGCCGGATGAACTCGGCATCTTGCACTATGCTGTCGGCGCGAAAATGGCTGAGATACTCCGCCTGCTCGGTCGGTGTCATTTTGGCCAGAATCTGCCCATGGATGGGGCTCGACATCCCGGTGCCACGCTGATCCAGCAGCAGCACTTTGAACTCCTGCAACGCCCGTTTGAGCCAACCACTGTTGGCCGTCGGGCGCGGAGCCCCGAATCCCGGCCCCCCTTGCAGAAAAAGCAGCCAGGGCAACTTCTCATCGAGCTTGTCTTTACGGCAGAGGGTACGGGCAAACAGAGTAATGCTGTCGCCATCCGGCTCATCATGATCGAGGGGAACGGTATAAAAGTGCGGCTCGCAATGAATGCCGTCCAGTACATAGCTCAAGGGGCTGTTCATCTGGGATCTCTCCGTCAGGATGGGAACATCATTGACCCCATCATATCCCCGCCCGGCCACAGGGTCACTCCGGTTTTCCAAAATGTTAACAATAGCTTAAAGCTCGAAACATCACCCGACAAGCCGCTCTTCAACAGTGCTGAATTAATTGTTTTGCAGGGGAGATTGACGCCATGGCGCCATTCAACAAAGATGGCTCGCCTGCACAGGAGTGCAGCCATTCAGGCCGACAAAATGGATAAGGGAATGTGATGAAACCGAAGTGGCTCAGGGCCAGAAAAAGAGAGAAGAAGCCATGCCCTGGCAGCATGTTGCAGACCGGAATGCTGCTGTTCAGTGCCACCTGTGGCGCGACGCTCTTTTTGGCAGCATGCAACAGCAACTAGAAATGAAAAAGCCCGCTCGATTGAGCGGGCTTTTCGAATTTGGCTCCTCCTACTGGACTTGAACCAGTGACATACGGATTAACAGTCCGCCGTTCTACCGACTGAACTAAGGAGGAATTATGGTGCCCAGAGACGGAATCGAACCGCCGACACGGGGATTTTCAATCCCCTGCTCTACCGACTGAGCTATCTGGGCAACGGCGCGCATTAAACCCTTTCCAGCGCAGAGTGTCAACCATGATGGCACGATAAAAAGCGCGTTCGCTCAACAACCGAACGAAGCGACCATTTATTATCCATTTCAGTCCTGTTTGCCATACTTGCTGGCCTCTGCACGCCCTGCAGGCTGTGCCAATATGATGGAAATTCGAGGTTCAGTGGGTCCGCCGCATTGAGCCGAATCCACTCTGCGAGTATGCTTTGCCGCAATGATACCGCCTGGAGGCAACATGAGTCTGAATATGCAAGAGTGGCGTGATGAGACCACCGAGATCGTCAACGAACTGCTGGCCGATGGCAGCAATCCCGATGCGGATTACGACATCGAGCACCACTTCGCCTGCCAGGATTTCGACCGTCTGGAAAAAGCAGCGGTTGACCTGTTCAAGGCCGGTTTTGAAGTGACCGATGCCGAAGAGATGGAGCTGGATGACGGCGCCACTATCTTCTGCTTCGATGCCACCATCGAGTGCAAGCTGAATGTCGAAGCGATCGTCGCCGATATCGCCAAGATGCTGCCCATCCTGGAAAAATATGGGGTGGATTACGATGGCTGGGGCACCTACTTCCAGGATTGATCCTGCCTCCATCGTAAAACAACAAGGCCACCTTGCGGTGGCCTTGTTGTTTCTGACGATCTCTCACACCAGATAGCTGGCAGCAAACTCCGCCGGCGGCAGTGGGCGACTGAACAGATAGCCCTGAAGCCGATCACACCCCGCCTCGGTCAACCACAGCTGCTGCTCGGGTGTCTCTACCCCTTCGGCCGTGATCCGGATCCCCAGCTCATGGCCCAACCCGATGACCGAACGCACGATAGCGGTGGTCGCGCTATTGCTGGCCAGCCCCTGAGTGAAGCTGCGATCCAGCTTGAGGGTCGCCACCTGCAAACGCGGCAGATAGGCCAGTGAACAGTAACCGGTACCAAAGTCGTCGATGGCCAACTGAAAACCGGCGGCAATCAGGTTGTCGAGGTTGGTCTCAATCTCGTCGGCGTTCTCCATCAGTACCCCTTCGGTGATCTCCAGCTCCAGTTGACTGGCCTTGAGACCATGGCGAGCGATGCAGGCAGAGACCCGCTCACAAAGCGCCGGATCACGGAACTGCAGCGGCGAGAGGTTAATGGATAGCACCATATCCGGCTGCGCAGTTTGCCACTGCGCCAGCTGAGCACACCCCTGCTCCAGCATCAACTGGCCAAGCTGACCGATGATCCCCATCTCTTCCGCCAACGGAATGAATTCGTCGGGGGAGATCATCCCAAGCTCGGGATGGGGCCAGCGACAGAGCAGCTCAGCGCCATGCAGCCGGTGGGTGCGGGTACAGATGATGGGCTGATAGACGGCAACCAGCTGGGCGGACTTGATAGCGAGCGGCAACTGGGCGGCGATCAACTGACGCCGCTTGAGCCGGGCATGCAGCTCGGGATCAAACAGGGTGCAGTACTGCTGCTGCCGTTTGCCCTGCGCCAGCGCAGCCTCGGCATGGCTGAGCAACCGCTCGGCATCGCTTGCCCGCCCCTGGGCCAGCCCCAGAAACACCGGTATCTGGATGCGATGATCTTCCACCTGATAGTGCTCCATCAACTGCTGCTGCAGATGCTGGCTCCACCCCTGCAATGGCTCGTTGAAGTCGGGCAACAGCAGGCTGAAGTCATCGGCAGCGACCCGACAGAGCAGGGAACGCGGCGGTACCAGCTGCTGCAACCGCTTGGCCACCTGGCTGAGCAGGCGGTCGGCAATCCGGATCCCGAAGCGATCGTTGATTTCACGAAAATGGTGCAGATCGACCAGCACCAATGTGGCACTGCGTCCCCCAAGATGGCGGCTGGTCTGCAAGAACCGGGAGAGTTTGAGCAGTCCGGTCAGACTGTCGTAGTGCTGCTCCTGCTGCAACTGCGCCTGAGTGGTGCGCAGACCGGTGATGTCACGCCCCAGCGTCAGGATCCCGAGAGAGTGACCATCACCATCGGGGACATCGACCCGGGTGATCTCCATGTGTCGCCCCTGCCCGCTGGCATCCAGCAGACAACACTCGCCATGACCCATCCCCTGCGGCGCCGCCAACCGGAACGGCAGCTGCTGACCCAGCACCTCATCGGCCCCATGGCCGATAAAGTCGAGAAACGCCTGATTGCACTCCAGCAACACCCCGTTGTGATCATCGAAACGAATCAGGTCAGGAATGGCATCGAGCAGAAAACGCTGCAACAACTGCTGCTTTTTGACCGTCTGTTCAAGACTTTTGCGCTGGGCAATCTCGTTAACCACGCCAAACACTGCGCAAGCTTCCCCCTGCGGGGTGTAAAGAGGCACCTTGTGCACCTCCATCCAGCAGGTATTCCCGCCCCGGTTGCAATGAAGCTGCTGATACAGCATCGGCACGCCTCCGGCAAGCAGCTGCTCATCCTCACTGCGAAAGAGATCGCCCCAGGGCATCTCTGCATCTGTCTTGCCGACAACCTCGGCAGGCGACTCCAGTTTGGCTTCACGGGCGAACTCACGATTGGCGAACAGGTAACGCCCATGACTATCCCGACAGAAGATACTCATTGGCAATTGGTCGATGATCTGCTGCAGCAGATCCGAGGTGAGCATGTTGTTCACAGGGGCGCTTATGGAGGAATTTCGAGCAAATCTATGATAGCAAACCAATTTTGTAAAGCATCCCGATCACCTCCCCATAACACCAAACGCTGGATGGTTGCTGACAGAGATTGTCGCTCCGGCGATAATAGGCGCCGGTTGGCCAATGGCCTGGTGATATGGACGAGAGAAACAAGATGAAAAAGATGATGGGGAGCGCATTGGCGCTGCTGCTGGTTGGTTGTGCTGGTGACAATAACGGCGGTGAGGAGTATCGCTACAACCCGCCAATTGCCAAGGCAACCAACAACACTCAGGAAATGGCGATCCCGGTGGATCTGGTGTGGGCTCGCGCCGAGAAGTGGTTCACCGATCACGGCCTCACCATCGAAAACAGCCAGCGTGGCTCCGGCCTGATGACTGCCAACGTCAACCAGTCAGCCGACGGGCTGGAGTGGCTGGACTGCGGCACCATGGGTTCCAAAGTTGCACTGGGCAACCCGAACCTGCAGATAAACCTGATCATCACCCAGAGCGGCAACAGCAGCGTGGCCACCGTCAACGTCAAGGGCAACACCGAGCTGTTCTTCGTTGAATCCTCAGGCGAGCGCGTACCGGCCCCGTCCATCAAGCCGGTCTGTGTCTCCCGCGGTACCCTGGAGCAGAGCCTGTTCGCCACCCTCGGCAACTGATTTCGCTTCCCTGCAAAGATAAAAAAAGCGGCAGATTGCTCTGCCGCTTTTTATTGCCCCGAGTTGGGCTTACTTGTCGATATCGAGCATGTTGTTGGTCAACATGAAATCGATCACCTGGTTGGCCGTGGTGCCAGAACCGCCCGTCAGACTGTCGAAGGTATGGTTCATCAACACAATCTCCTGAGTCACCGGCGCAGTACTGCTCTCCTTGACCTGCAGGTGCACCCCTTCATTGTCCTGGAACACCGAGAGTAGACTCTTCAGATCGGTCGTACTGTGAGAGCCATCGTGATCCAGCAGATCGCTCAGATCCAGCTTGTCACCTTCCAAACGGTTGATGGTGCCTGACCCCTTGTTGAAGTCCATGATGTAATCCTTGGTCAGGGAGCCGGATACTGTATCTCCCTTGTTCCAGACAAAGGTATCAGCCCCTTCCCCACCAATCAGGATGTCATTACCCAAACCACCGATCAGATAGTCATTACCAGCTCCACCATCCAGCACATCGCTTCCACTCCCTCCACGCAGCCCATCTTTACCGTCACCACCGTAGAGATGGTCGTTACCCGAACCACCAAAGATGACATCAGAGCCATTTTGACCATAGATGCGGTCATCACCACCACCACCATGAGCAATATCCAGATAGGCATTGCTGTTTGCAGTGATTTTCAGGTCGCTGTTTTCATTGTTGGGGTCTTGCAGCAGAAGCGAATCTGCTCCACGGCTGAAGTTATCCACGGCAAGCTCTGCTGCATCCTGTTTCTGCTGGGAATTGCTATCGAAACCGGATACATGGCTGTCTCCCAGATAGATAATATCGTTACCCTTACCCAGGTAGACCTTGTCGCCACCGACACCCACATCGACAACTATGCCGTTTTCAACGTGCTGCAGCGTCTTGTCGATCGGGGTGCCAGTTCCGGATGTCGACCATTGCACTTTCTGATTACTGGCTGTGGGGTCATACATCTGTACAGAGTCGATCATATCGCCCGTTGACTTGATGTCATAACCCACAACAAAGGTCAGCGTGCTTGCACTGGTGTCACCATCGAGATCTTTCAAGGTGTAACCGAAATCAAGCTTGACCGAGGGCGACACTGCAGCACCAAAGAACTGATAACTGCCGTTATCAAGATCGACAATCAACGAATGCTTGTTATCGATGTAGATAGTCAGCGTTTTGGTTGCTGCATCAAAGCTATGGCTGAGCGCGCTCGAACTGCCTGCAGTAGTAACTGTGCTGCCGTCAAAGTTATACGTCACGCCGCGGATCGTAAGTTGGCCAACAAAACCACCATCAGCACCAACTCCATATCCCTCAACACCGCTCAACAAATTACCGCCTATCGGCTGCACCACAGATTGCAACAGAATGGGTGGCAACTTGGTCACGTCCGGGACAATTACCGCATTGCCATCCACATTCAAGTAACCATCAAATGCAACTTTGTCCAGCTCGCCAGCTGGCACACTGTTCCCCATGCCGTATGCAAGCGCAGTCACCTTATTGTTTTGCAGATGTTTCGTCCACGCAGCAAGTTCACTCGCCTCAATGGTGTTGGGATTGCTGCCATCGCTACCTTCCGGTACACCATCAGAGAGGAAATAGCTTACGTTGGAAGCTCCGGTTAACGGTCTTGCATTACTATTGCCACTCCAACAACTCTCAGCCCATTTAATGGCGTCGTCGTAATCCGTTCCACCATTTGCAGTCAAGCCATTAATCCATCCTTTGGCCTGCTCAACAGTCATCCAGTAGATGGGGCTACCACTTGTTCCCTGATTCACAATACGTGCTTCAGAACTGAACAATACCAACTGCACCCGGGTTTGCCCTTGCGCCAGATATTGATCCAGCAACTGGTTAGCAGACTCTTTCATAACTTCCAAGCGAGTCTTTCCATTACCGGCTGCAAAGCCCATAGAACCGGAAACATCCAAAACCAGCTGTACGTTGGCACCAACTTTGGTTTCTGACTCCACGGCATGGAAGATCGGGCCAGCAACCGGTACATCGTCACGCACAGCCAAGTCAAACGAGCCAGTGGCAGTCTCAGCTCCAGATTTGCTTACCTCATAGTTGACGGTAAAACGCAGTTCATCCTGGCTGGTCAACACTGTGCTCTGGCCATCTACTGTGTGGCTAAGCGGCTTGAGCAGATTAAAGGTGTAGCTCGGTGGATTAGCACTGTTATCCACCGTCACAGTAAACGCCACATTGGCAGGGTTGTTGCCAAAGTACCCTTTGAGCCCGGCGCCATCCTGAACAACATTGACCGGCTGACCATCAATACCCGTCACCCCGCTCAGACCCGTGATGCCAACAAGTTTGAGTTGTACGCCAGAGACATTGCCACCACTGCCATCAGTCACCTGCAGCGACTGAGTCACAGAAAGCGGGCCGCTAGCAGGCATACCCACAGGCTCAGGCAAGTGTGCATTTCCGCCAGACAAACCATCCTCATCAACCAGACCATTGCCCAGTCGCACAGAGAGATCGTTGTCAGTAATGGTTCCGGCTCCGGTCGCACCACCTACAGTCAGAGACAAGGTTTCAGTCTGTTCTACCAGCTTGTCATTCACAGTAGGCACTGACACGGTAAAGCTCGTCACACCGGCTGGTACTGAGATTTTGCCTGTGCTGCTGTTATAGGTAACACCGTGACTGAATTGCAGAGTTCCCCAGTCAGAGTTAGATGCAGCATAAGTACCACTGCCCGCGATTGAGAGGCTGTACTCAGTCGCCACATTAGTCGCACCACTCAAGGTCACAACATGCTGCAAGGTGGCCCCTTCAACCACAGTGGCACTCGATACGCCGGTTACATCAGGGCGCGCCAGCGGGTTGACAGCAAAGCTGCCTTGCGAGCCGTCACCGTCCCGATCATAGGCCTTGAAGGTGAAGTCAATGTCGCCATCACCAACCGGGCGCTGCATCTCTGCATACTGGAAGAACTCCCACTTGCCCGTTGCAGGCGTGAATTGCATCTTGAATATCAAGCTGCCATCACTGGCCTTGCCAACCATGCTGTTGGCACCTTCTGCGGTAATGGTAATTGCCAGACCAGCAGCCGTTTTCAGACCCGTTTCAACGGTGCCGGTAACCAGCTCCAGACGCCCTTTACCATCAGCTCCCCATTGCGGTGCCACTGTCCCCGAGCCATAGGCAATTGCCTGCGGAGTAGAGGAGCCAAGGAACTCGATAGACTTGACGGTAAAGTCGCTGTTGTCCTTGACGTTGAACGAATTGCCGTTATCGGTTGCTTTGATCACCATGGTGTCAAAACCACCCTGCTGCACTTGGAAGTTCTGGTTGTACTCTCCCCCCGCTGCATCCGACCTAAAGGGAAGTGTTGAGATCAGTACTCCGTCACGGTAGAACTCGACCACGCCGCTCTCCAGCTCACCACCGAACATCTTGCTGAACTCGATCTTGGCACCGTAAGCCACAGTGCCGGCATCCAGCTTGATCACAAGCTCTTCAGATACCCCTGAGCCGTCGGCCAGTTTGCGGAAATCGACCTCGTTCTCAATATTGTGGTAAGGGGCTGTCGAGCTTTTGACACCAATGCCTTCGCCCGAGCCATTAACCAGTGCATCAGTCAGAGCCGTAGACATTGAAGAGAGGAACCCTTTAGCCGTAATGGTGAACTTGCCACCATCAATACTGGAACGATCCCCGTTATAGCCGGTCATGCTGAACTTGCCGGTCAATACATCAGGAATACTGGTTTTCACCAGCGAAACCGCTGCAGCATCGCCAGCAATGGGGGCATCATCCTCCACAGTGATAGGCAGCGAAGCACTCGTAGTACTCTGACCATCAGAAACAGAGACTCCGACGTTGAAGCTCAGCGCGTCCTCGGCACCAGTCACCGGATGATCGAGGGCTCCTTTCAGAGTAACGTCATAACCCCAATCTCCTTTGGTACTACCTGCTGGTGCAGTCAGCTTGACATCCAACACAGTCTTGTAGTCCGCACCACCCAAGGTACCGGTATACCCGGTCAACACCTTGCCTGACGCATCCCAACTCCACTTCACATCTAGTCCGCCAGACTTGAGCCCAGACGGGCCAGAGAGGCTGACCGTCACGCTACTGCTATCGATATCCCCCACTGTAATAGTGCCGCTAGCGATGGTCGCATTGGTGGTATCAGTATTACCTGTGGTATCAGGCAACCCGTTGGCCAGCCCCTCTTCAGACACCACAGCAGGTTTATTGATCACCACGGTAGGCGGCGCATCGTTGTCAATAATGGTTGCAGTACCGGTCGTGCCATAACCATTAGCCGTAGCCGTCAGGTTGTAGCGCTCCGAGCTTTCCTGCTGAGTGTCATCGATCGTGTTGACCTTGACCTGGAAGCCAGTCTGGCCCGCCGGCACGCTGACACTGAAGCTGCCATTGGCAGCCACAGCCACGCTCTGGCTCACGCTACCAATCACCACGGTCACAGTGGTGCCGGTGAAGTCTACCCCCTTGGTGGCGCTGTCGCCTGCCAAGGTCAGGTTGACGGTGGTGGCTGTGGTGCTGGCGTTGGAGAGGTTCACGCTGAAGGTGTTGGCACTGCCTTCCGCCACGCTGTCGCCCACCACGCTGCTAACCTTCGGCAGATCGGCC
Organism: Aeromonas sp. 159; assembly: GCF_963862045.1. Lineage (NCBI taxonomy): Bacteria > Pseudomonadati > Pseudomonadota > Gammaproteobacteria > Aeromonadales > Aeromonadaceae > Aeromonas > Aeromonas sp. 159. The sequence goes on from NZ_CAWLMI010000012.1 coordinate 17,396, forward strand.
TCATCAGTGATAATTGACTCGGTACTGCCTTTAACAGCGTTAATCTCGATAGCTTCAAACGCAGTGTTGGTTTTCACACCGCTGATTGAAGCGGTTAACTTCTCATTGCCTTCATAAATCGTGTCATTGACTGTCGTAACGGTGAACTCAGCCTTGCCATTTGCACCGATTGTCACACTGGCCGGGCGACCGTTGGTGTCGCTGTTATTAGCTGCAGCACCGCCCCAGCTAAGGTTGAGAACCACCTCTTTACCTGCAGGCAAGGCAACAAGATTGCCGTTTTTATCAACCAAGCTGATGGTGAACTTCAGCTGGCCACCTTCCGCCACGCTCGATTTATCAACCTCAATCTGGGCATACACTGAGTCGCCTTCCCCGTTGGGCTCG
>NZ_CAWLMI010000013.1:0-52190 GCF_963862045.1 Aeromonas sp. 159
GGGAGTGAATTCTTTCTGGCAACCCCTTATCGGCAATAAAATTGCAAAAAACAGCACTTTTTTAGTTATTCATATCCAGCCACAGCTTTTATACAAACTTATCCACAGAAACCGGTTCAAGATTGCTAGAATGGCCGAAAACAAGGAGGCCAAGATGGGCTTGCGACTGAGACCCTATAAAGGAAAACGCCCGCAACTGGGCAAACGGGTGTATGTAGATCCCTGCGCGACACTGGTGGGCGATATCGAGCTGGCCGATGATGCTAAGTGAACAGGGCAAGCAATTAACTATTCCGCCAGGCTCTGGGACAACTCTTAGTTCTTATATAGAAGAGGTTGAATGGTAAGTTGAGGCAGTTGAGGCAGTTGAGGCAGTTGAGGCAGTTGAGGCAGTTGAGGCAGTATCAAAATCTCTTAAAAGAAAAGCCGGGACAAGCCCGGCTTTTTCTTTATCACTCAGCAGCTGCTTCAGCAGCGGCCGGGCGGTCTACCAGCTCAATATAAGCCATAGGGGCGTTGTCGCCAGCACGGAAACCGCATTTCAGAATGCGAGTATAACCGCCGGCGCGCTCCAGGTAGCGCGGGCCCAGTTCATTGAACAGCTTAGCCACGATCGCGTTGTCGCGAGTGCGGGCAAATGCCAGACGACGATTAGCAACGCTATCAGTCTTGGCAAGGGTGATCAGCGGTTCAACTACACGACGCAGCTCTTTTGCCTTAGGCAGAGTCGTCTTGATGATCTCATGACGAACCAGGGAGCTGGCCATGTTGCGGAACATAGCCTGACGATGGCTGCTGTTCCGGTTCAGTTGACGACCACTCAAACGATGGCGCATGACCTTATCCTTCTAACTAAATCTGTGAAACCCGTAATCTGGATTACTCGTCAGCGATGCTGGCGGGCGGCCAGTTCTCAAGGCGCATGCCAAGAGACAGACCACGGGAGGCCAACACGTCCTTGATCTCAGTCAGGGACTTCTTACCGAGGTTAGGAGTCTTAAGCAACTCAACTTCGGTACGCTGTACCAGATCACCAATATAGTGGATAGCTTCTGCCTTCAGACAGTTCGCAGAACGAACTGTCAGCTCCAAATCATCGACAGGACGCAGCAGAATCGGATCAAACTCGGGTTTCTCTTCTTTCTTCTCGGGCACGCTGACATCGCGCAGATCCACGAAGGCTTCCAGTTGCTCAGCCAAGATAGTGGCAGAACGACGGATGGCTTCTTCAGGATCCAGAGTACCATTGGTCTCCATGTCGATAACCAGCTTGTCCAAGTCGGTACGCTGTTCCACACGTGCTGCCTCAACATTGTAGGCAATACGAACGATGGGGCTGAACGCGGAGTCCAACAGCAGGCGACCAATAGGACGCTCTTCATCATCGTTGTGAACACGAGCAGAAGCAGGCACATAACCACGACCGCGCTGAACTTTCAGGCGCATGCTGATTTCAGCATTGGCACCCGTCAGGTGGCAGATTACGTGCTCCGGGTTTACGATCTCGACTTCATCACCGTGAGTGATATCACCAGCGGTAACGGGGCCTGTTCCAGACTTGGTCAGGGACAGAGTTACCTCGTCCTTGCCTTCCAGCTTCACAGCGATACCTTTCAGGTTGAGCAGGATTTCAAGAATGTCTTCCTGTACACCTTCTTTGCTGCTGTACTCATGCAGTACCCCGTCAATTTCGACTTCAGTAACTGCACAACCGGGCATAGATGACAGCAAAATACGACGCAGGGCGTTGCCCAGCGTGTGACCAAAGCCACGCTCGAGTGGCTCAAGAGTCACTTTCGCATGAGTCGGGCTAACTTGCTCGATGTCAACTAGCCGCGGTTTAAGAAAATCTGTTACAGAACCCAGCATTGTGTCCTCTCTTTAGAAGCTAGCTTTACTTGGAGTAAAGCTCGACGATCAGCTGTTCGTTAATGTCGGCAGACAGGTCGGAACGCTCTGGCAGACGCTTGAAAGCACCTTCCATTTTAGCGGCGTCAACCTCTACCCAAGTCGGCTTCTCACGCTGACCAGCAACTTCCAGGGAAGCTTTGATACGCGCTTGCTTCTTAGCCTTCTCACGAACGCAGATCACGTCCTCAGGGGAAACCTGGAAAGAAGGAATGTTCACAACGCGACCGTTAACCATGATGGCCTTGTGGCTCACCAGCTGACGAGATTCAGCACGGGTAGCGCCGAAGCCCATACGGTAAACAACGTTGTCCAAACGACCTTCCAGCAGCTGCAACAGGTTTTCACCGGTGTTACCCTTTTGACGGGCAGCGTCGCGGTAGTAGTTGCGGAACTGTTTTTCCAATACGCCGTAGATACGACGAACTTTTTGTTTCTCGCGCAGCTGAACACCGTAGTCGGACAGACGCGCTTTACGCGCACCGTGCTGACCAGGGGCAGTGTCAATCTTGCACTTAGAATCAATCGCACGAACACCTGACTTCAGGAAGAGGTCGGTGCCCTCACGACGGCTAAGCTTAAGCTTAGGACCGATATATCTTGCCATCTTCTTTCTCCAACAATCCTAGACCAAGTAGCTACAGCGTTATACGCGGCGCTTCTTGGGAGGACGACAACCGTTGTGCGGGATCGGAGTCACATCAGTAATGTTAGTGATGCGGAAACCAGCCGCGTTCAGGGCGCGGATGGAAGACTCACGACCGGGACCCGGACCTTTGACCATGACTTCCAGGTTCTTGACGCCATATTCTTTGGCCATCTCACCAGCGCGCTCGGCAGCTACCTGAGCAGCGAACGGGGTGGACTTACGAGAACCACGGAAACCGGAACCACCAGAAGTAGCCCAAGACAGAGCATTGCCCTGACGGTCAGTAATGGTCACGATTGTGTTGTTGAAAGATGCATGAACGTGCGCAATACCGTCGCTCACTTGCTTTTTAACGCGCTTGCGAGCACGAGTCGGAGTTTTAGCCATTTTCTACCTTCCCGTTACTTCTTGATAGCCTTGCGCGGACCCTTACGGGTACGAGCGTTGGTCTTGGTACGTTGACCACGAACAGGCAGGCTACGACGGTGACGCAAACCACGGTAGCAACCCAGATCCATCAATCGCTTGATGTTCATGGAAATCTGACGACGCAGGTCACCTTCAACGGTGAATTTACCTACTTGTTCACGCAGACTCTCGATCTGAGCTTCGTCCAGGTCTTTAATTTTCACATTCTCAGCGATACCGGCTGCGGCACAGATGGCCTTGGAGCGGGTACGACCGACGCCATAAATCGCAGTCAAAGCGATGACTGCATGCTTATGGTCAGGAATGTTAATGCCAGCGATACGGGCCACTATTCACTCCTACATATAGTAGATTACGACCACCACAAAGCCCGTGAGCGGATACGTGGCGGTCAACCAATACACAACAAAAGTTGGCTGGCTATATTAGCCAGCACAACTATTTGTTGCAAGTACTAACCGTAAAAAATTAGCCTTGGCGCTGTTTATGCTTTGGCTCGCTGCAAATCACACGCACCACACCGTGACGCTTGATGATTTTGCAGTTACGGCAGATTGCCTTAACGGAAGCACGAACTTTCATTGCTTAACTCCGTAACTACGCCGACCTTTAGCGGCCGTAGCCCTTCAGGTTGGCCTTCCTCAGGACGTCGCCATATTGATGAGACATCATATGGGTTTGTACCTGAGCCATGAAGTCCATGATAACTACCACAATAATCAGCAGCGAAGTGCCACCGAAGTAGAACTGTACGTTCCAGGCAGTCATCAAGAACTGGGGTACCAGACAGATAAAGGTTATATAGAGCGCACCTGCCAATGTCAGGCGAGTCATAACCTTATCGATGTAACGTGCTGTCTGCTCGCCCGGGCGAATCCCCGGGATAAAGGCTCCACTCTTCTTCAGATTATCTGCTGTCTCGCGGGGGTTGAACACCAACGCGGTATAGAAGAAGCAGAAGAAGATAATGGCTGCTGCATACAGCATCTCGTAAAGCGGTTGACCCGGCTGCAGGACCATAGAGACCTGTTGCAGGATATCAGCTACTTTACCCTCACCCTGACCAAACCAAGAGGTAATGGTCCCCGGGAAGAGGATGATACTGGACGCGAAAATCGCAGGAATCACACCAGCCATATTCACTTTCAACGGCAGGTGTGTGCTTTGCGCGGCGAATACCTGGCGGCCTTGTTGACGCTTGGCATAGTTAACGACGATACGACGCTGACCACGCTCCACGAACACCACAAAGTAAGTCACTGCGAAAACAATCAAGCCCAGCAACAACAACAGCAGGATGTGCAATTCCCCTTGACGTGCCTGTTCGGCCGTAGCGCCAATGGCATGCGGCAGACCAGCAACGATACCTGTGAAAATAATCAACGAGATACCATTACCAATCCCACGCTCGGTAATCTGCTCACCCAACCACATCAAAAACATGGTACCGGTGACCAGACTCACAACCGCTGTGAAATAGAAGCCCAGACCCGGATTAGTCACGAGTCCATGCATCATATTCGGCAGACCGGTTGCAATACCAATGGCCTGGAAAGTTCCCAAAACCAGCGTGCCCCAACGGGTATATTGGCTAATCTTGCGACGGCCGGATTCACCTTCTTTCTTGAGTTCAGCAAGAGCGGGGTGAACCACTGTCAGCAGCTGGATAATGATCGATGCCGAAATGTACGGCATGATCCCCAACGCAAGAATAGAAGCACGCGAGAGTGCACCACCACTGAACATGTTGAACATCTCAATGATGGTGCCCTTCTGTTGCTGGAACAACTCGGCCAGTACGGCGGCGTCAATACCAGGAATCGGCACATAAGAGCCTGCACGGAAAACGATAATCGCCCCGAGAACGAAGAGCAGACGGCTCTTCAGTTCACTCAGACCACCCTGTGCTTTAACATCCAATCCTGGTTTCTTAGCCATTGTACTGATTATTCCTCGATTTTACCGCCAGCGGCCTCGATGGCTGCGCGTGCACCTCTGGTGACGGACAGACCACGAACGGTCACAGCACGGTCAATGTTGCCTGACAGAACAACTTTAGCGAACACGATGTTCTTAGTAACAACACCGGCTTGCTTCAGAGTGCTCAGGTCGACCACATCACCTTCTACCAGGGCGATTTCGTTCAGACGCACTTCGGCAGAAACCAAAGATTTGCGAGAGAAGAAACCGAACTTCGGCAGACGGATTTTCAAAGGCATCTGGCCGCCTTCGAAACCGTTGCGGACTTTACCGCCACCGGAACGAGAGGTTTGGCCTTTAACACCACGACCACCAGTCTTGCCCAGGCCGGAGCCGATACCACGACCACGACGTTGTTTTTCAGGCTTGGAACCAGCGGCCGGAGACAGAGTGTTCAGACGCATGCTTAGCCCTCCACCTTAACCATGTAATAAACCTGGTTGATCATGCCGCGTACGCAAGGAGTATCTTCCAGCTCAACGGTGTGACCAATGCGACGCAGACCCAGACCACGCAGAGTCGCCTTGTGCTTTGGCAGACGGCCGATAGAGCTGCGAGTTTGAGTTACTTTTACAGTGTTAGCCATGTCGCATTACCCCAGAATTTCTTCAACGCGCAGACCACGCTTGGCAGCGATCTGTTCCGGTGATTGACCGTGAACCAGAGCGTCTACAGTAGCGCGAACAACGTTGATTGGGTTGGTGGAACCGTAGGTCTTGGCCAGCACGTTGTGGATACCGGCAACTTCCAGAACAGCACGCATAGCGCCGCCTGCAATGATACCAGTACCTTGGGAGGCCGGCTTCATGAACACGGTGGAGCCAGAGTGAACACCACGCACCGGGTGGTGCAGAGTGCCGTTGTTCAGCTCAACCTTGTTCAGGTTACGCTTAGCCTGTTCCATTGCTTTTTGAATAGCAGCCGGAACTTCACGGGCTTTACCGTAACCGTAACCTACACGGCCGTTACCATCACCCACCACGGTCAACGCGGTGAAGGACATGATACGACCACCTTTAACAGTTTTCGAAACACGGTTTACTGCAATGAGCTTTTCTTGCAGTTCGCCGGCTTGAGATTCGACTTTAGCCATCTTCGACTCCTAGCTTAGAACTGAAGACCAGCGTCACGTGCGGCAGCTGCCAGGGCAGCAATGCGACCGTGATACTTGAAACCGGAACGATCGAAAGATACGTTCTGAACGCCTTTGGCAATAGCACGCTCAGCGATAGCTTTACCTACAGCGGTAGCAGCATCTGCGTTACCGGTGTATTTCAGAGCTTCACTGATGGCTTTCTCTACTGTGGAAGCAGAGGCCAGAACTTCGGAACCGTTGGCTGCAATAACCTGCGCATAGATATGACGCGGGGTACGGTGAACAACCAGACGGGTAGCTCCCAGTTCCTGCATCTTTTTCCGAGCACGAGTAGCACGACGGAGACGAGCTGCTTTCTTGTCCATAGTGTTACCTTACTTCTTCTTAGCTTCTTTAGTACGCACTTGCTCGTTGGCATAGCGTACACCCTTGCCCTTGTAGGGCTCCGGAGCGCGGTAAGCACGGATATCGGCGGCGACTTGGCCAACCAGCTGCTTGTCGACGCCACGCAGAACGATTTCTGTAGCAGTCGGGCACTCAGCGGTCACACCAGCCGGCAGCGCATGCTCTACCGGGTGAGAGAAGCCCAGAGCCAGCGCAACAGCATTGCCCTTGATGGAGGCTTTATAACCTACACCAACCAGCTGCAGCTTGCGCTCGAAGCCTTGGGTAACACCGATTACCATGTTGTTGACCAATGCACGGGCAGTACCGGCCTGAGCGTCAGCACCAGCGATGCTGCCGCGCGGGGCGAACTTCAGTACATTGTCTTCTTTGGTCACTTCTACACCGGCGTGAATAGAGCGAACCAGAGAACCTTTACCACCTTTGATGGTCAGTTCCTGGCCGTTCAGAGTCACCTCTACGCCAGCAGGAATAGTGACGGGTGCCTTAGCAACACGAGACATTTCCTACCTCCTATTAAGCGACGTAGCAGATGATCTCACCGCCCATGCTTGCTTTGCGAGCAGCACGGTCAGTCATCACACCTTTAGACGTGGACACGATAGCAACACCGAGACCGCCCATAACTTTCGGCAGATCAGTAGTGCGCTTGTAAATACGCAGGCCTGGACGGCTCACGCGTTGGATCAGTTCTACAACTGGCTTGCCCTGGAAATATTTCAGTTCAATTTCCAGTTCCGGCTTCACGTCACCAGCTACGGAGTAGCCAGCGATGTAACCTTCTTCTTTCAGCACTTTGGCGATAGCCACTTTCAGCTTGGAAGAAGGCATGGAAACCGCAACTTTGCTCGCCGCCTGACCGTTACGGATGCGGGTCAGCATATCCGCGATCGGATCTTGCATGCTCATAAGTCTAACTCCCGAGATTCGTTACCAAGAAGCCTTCTTCAGGCCCGGAATTTCGCCCTTCATGGCATGCTCACGCACCTTGATGCGAGACAGGCCAAACTTGCGCAGGAAACCGTGCGGACGACCAGTAATATTGCAACGGTTACGCTGGCGGGACGGACTGGAATCACGGGGCAGCTGTTGCAGTTGCAGTACAGCATCCCAACGCGCTTCTTCAGAAGCGTTCATGTCAACGATGATAGCTTTCAGCTCGGCACGCTTGGTCGCGTACTTGGCTACCAGCTTGGCACGCTTTGCTTCGCGCGCTTTCATGGATGTTTTAGCCATAACCCTAACCTTACTTGCGGAATGGGAAGTTAAAGGCAGCCAGCAGAGCACGGCCTTCTTCATCGGTATTCGCGGAAGTGGTGATGGTGATATCCAGACCACGGACGCGATCGACTTTGTCATAGTCGATTTCCGGGAAGATGATCTGCTCACGCACGCCCATGGAGTAGTTACCACGACCATCGAACGCTTTAGCGTTCAGGCCACGGAAGTCACGGATACGCGGTACGGAGATGCAGATCAGCCGTTCCAGGAACTCCCACATACGCTCGCCACGCAGGGTTACTTTACAACCTATCGGGTAGCCTTCACGAATCTTGAAGCCCGCAACAGATTTGCGAGCTTTGGTGATCAACGGCTTCTGACCGGAAATGGCAGCCATATCGGCAGCAGCATTTTCCAGCAACTTCTTGTCAGAGATCGCTTCACCAACACCCATGTTCAGGGTGATTTTCTCGATCCGAGGGACTTGCATGATAGTCTTGTAACCGAACTGCTTGGACAGTTCATTTACTACATCGGATTTGTAGTAATCATGCAGTTTCGCCATCGTTAAACTCCAATTACTTCACAAGTTCGCCGGTGGATTTGAAGAAACGGACTTTTTTGCCGTCTTCAATCCGGAAACCAACGCGGTCAGCTTTGCCAGTGGCAGAGTTGAACAGCGCTACGTTTGATACATCGATGGGGGCTTCTTTGGTGACGATACCGCCAGCCTGACCCAGTGCGGGTACCGGCTTCTGGTGTTTCTTCACCTGGTTGATGCCTTCCACGATTACCTTACCTTTTGCAATCAGGACTTGAGTGACTTTGCCACGCTTGCCCTTGTCTTTGCCGGTAAGAACAATCACTTCGTCTTCGCGACGGATTTTAGCTGCCATCGTTCGACTCCTTACAGTACTTCGGGTGCCAGGGACACAATCTTCATGAACTTCTCATTACGCAGTTCACGGGTCACCGGGCCAAAAATACGAGTACCGATTGGCTGTTGGTTGTTGTTAAGCAACACAGCCGCATTGTTGTCGAAACGGATGACAGAGCCGTCCGGACGACGAACGCCTTTACGGGTGCGTACGACCACCGCGTTATACACATCACCTTTCTTCACTTTACCGCGAGGAATGGCTTCCTTGATGGAAACCTTGATGATGTCGCCGATGCCGGCGTAACGGCGGTGCGAGCCACCCAGAACCTTAATACACATTACACTGCGAGCGCCGGAGTTGTCGGCAACACCCAGCATACTTTGCATCTGGATCATCTTAGTGCTCCGCTTTGTTTACTTCTTATCCCTAATGGGATCTGGCTGCCTTCAAAAGGCGCGAAACTATAACACAGGATTTTCAGAAAAGGTAGCCTAAAAAACAAACGGCCCCTGAAAGGGGCCGCTTGGACTACAAAGTACCGATTAGGCCTTTTCTACAACGGCAACCAGGGTCCAAGACTTGGTCTTGGACAGCGGACGGCATTCGCGGATTTCCACGAGGTCGCCAGCTTTGCACTCGTTGTTTTCGTCATGCACGTGCAGCTTGGTAGTGCGCTTGATGATCTTACCGTAGATCGGGTGCTTTACCTTGCGCTCGATAGCAACAGTGATGGACTTGTCCATCTTGTCGCTGATTACACGACCTTGCAGAGTACGGATCTTGTCAGTCATTACGCACCTGCCTTCTCAGTCAGTACAGTCTTGATACGTGCGACGTCACGACGCACTTGTTTCAGAGTGTGAGTCTGAGCCAGCTGGCCGGTGGACGCTTGCATGCGCATGTTGAATTGCTCACGCAGCAGGCCCAGCAGCTCCTGGTTCAGTTCTTCGACGCTCTTTTGACGCAGATCTTGGGCTTTCATCACATCACCGTCTTAATTACGAAAGTGGTCTGAACAGACAGCTTAGCTGCGGCCAGGGCAAACGCTTCACGCGCCAGAGCCTCAGGTACACCGTCCATCTCGTACAGAACCTTGCCAGGCTGGATCGGGCAAACCCAGTATTCCACGTTACCCTTACCTTTACCCATACGAACTTCGAGGGGCTTTTCGGTGATGGGCTTGTCCGGGAACACACGGATCCAGATCTTACCTTGACGCTTAACGTGACGGGTCATGGCACGACGGGCTGCTTCGATTTGACGAGCAGTCAGTTGACCACGGGATGTCGCCTTCAGGCCAAAGGTACCGAAGGATACTTCGTTACCAGAGGTGGCCAGACCGCGGTTACGACCCTTGTGGGTCTTGCGGAATTTAGTACGCTTAGGTTGCAACATTTACCGAATCTCCTTACTTAGCAGCGCGGCGCTTGTTGTCACGCTTGGGCTTTGCAGGAGCTTGCTCTTGAGCAGCGGCAGCGTTAACAGCAGCCAGACCGCCCAGAACTTCGCCCTTGAAGATCCAAACTTTAACGCCGATCACACCGTAAGTGGTGTGGGCTTCAGAAGTTGCGTAGTCGATGTCGGCACGCAGGGTGTGCAACGGCACACGACCTTCACGGTACCATTCGGTACGCGCGATTTCAGCACCGCCCAGACGACCGGAAACTTCCACTTTGATGCCCTTGGCACCCAGGCGCATTGCGTTCTGTACGGCGCGCTTCATAGCACGACGGAACATTACACGACGCTCCAGCTGGGAAGTGATGCTGTCGGCAACGAGTTTGCCATCCAGCTCCGGCTTGCGGACTTCGGAAATGTTGATCTGAGCAGGCACGCCAGCAATAGTGGCTACAGCTTTGCGCAGCTTCTCAACGTCTTCGCCTTTCTTACCGATTACAACACCCGGACGAGCGGTGTGAATGGTCACACGGATGCTCTTGGCCGGACGCTCAATGGTGATCTTGGACAAGGACGCGTTTTTCAGTTCCTTGGTCAGGAACTGGCGTACTTGAAAATCGCTGTACAGGTTGTCAGCGAAGTCTTTGGTGTTCGCGAACCAGGTAGAATTCCAAGGCTTGGTAATACCCAGGCGAATGCCATTAGGATGTACTTTCTGACCCATTGCTTATCTCCCAGCCTTAGCGTCGGATACCACTACAGTGATGTGAGCGGTACGCTTGAGGATACGATCCGCACGACCTTTGGCACGCGGACGGATGCGCTTCATGGAGGGACCTTCGTCGACCATGATAGTAGCAACACGCAGCGCGTCGATATCGGCGCCTTCGTTGTGCTCAGCGTTTGCAATGGCAGATTCCAGCACTTTCTTAACCAGCACTGCAGCCTTTTTCGGGCTGAAGGTCAGGATATTCAGAGCCTTGTCTACGGACAGACCACGTACTTGATCGGCTACCAGACGAGCTTTCTGGGCAGAAGTACGGGCATAACGGTGTTTAGCGATAGCTTCCATCATTTATCCCTTAGCGCTTCTTAGCCTTCTTATCAGCAGCATGGCCGCGATAAGTACGAGTCGGTGCGAATTCACCCAGTTTGTGACCGATCATTTCTTCGGTAACGAAAACCGGAACGTGCTGACGACCATTATGGACAGCGATGGTCAAACCGATCATGTTCGGGATGATCATTGAACGACGGGACCAGGTTTTAACCGGCTTTTTATCCCCGCTTTCCACCGCTTTCTCTACCTTCTTCAGCAAGTGCAGGTCAATAAATGGACCCTTCTTGAGAGAACGTGGCATGGTGATTCCTCTATGTTAACAATTACTTGTTACGACGACGTACGATGTACTTGTCGGTACGCTTGTTCTTACGGGTCTTGAAGCCTTTAGCCTTCTGGCCCCATGGGGACACAGGCTGCATGCCCTTGTTACGACCCTCACCACCACCGTGCGGGTGGTCAACCGGGTTCATCGCCATACCGCGAACGGTCGGACGAATACCACGCCAGCGGTTTGCACCGGCTTTACCCAGTTGACGCAACATGTGCTCGGAGTTACCGACTTCACCGATGGTAGCGCGGCACTCGGCCAGAACTTTACGTACTTCGCCGGAACGCAGACGCAGAGTTACATAGTTACCTTCACGAGCCAGGATCTGGATGAAAGTACCAGCGGAACGAGCCAGCTGGGCACCTTTACCAGGCTTCATCTCTACAGCGTGAACGGTAGAACCAACCGGGATGTTGCGCATCGGCAGGGCGTTACCTACCTTGATGGCTGCATCAGCACCAGAAGCGATAGCGTCACCAGCTTTCAGGCCTTTCGGAGCCAAGATGTAACGACGCTCACCGTCTGCATACAACACCAGAGCGATGTTAGCGGTACGGTTCGGATCGTATTCCAGGCGCTCTACTTTAGCCGGGATACCGTCTTTGTCGCGCTTGAAGTCGACGATACGGTAGTGCTGCTTGTGACCACCACCGATATGACGGGTAGTGATACGGCCGTTGTTGTTACGACCACCGGACTTGCTTTTGCTGTCCAGCAGAGCGGCGAAGGGCTTGCCCTTGTACAACTCTTGATTGACGATCTTGACGACGTGGCGGCGGCCCGGAGAAGTAGGCTTGCACTTAACGATTGCCATTTTTGAGAACTCCTCTTACTCGGCTGCGCCCATGAAGTCGATGTCCTGACCAGCTTTCAGGGTCACATAAGCCTTTTTCCAATCGGAACGACGGCCTACGCGTGCACCTGCGCGCTTGGTCTTACCCTTCATGTTCAGGGTACGGACGGTCTCAACTTCGACCTCGAACAGTTTCGCAACTGCAGCTTTGACTTCCGCCTTGGTAGCATCAACAGCAACTTTGAACACGATAGTGTTCTGCTTTTCTGCAACCATGGTGCTCTTTTCAGAGATGTGCGGAGCCTTCAGAACTTTCAGCAGACGCTCTTCACGGATCATGCCAGCATCTCCTCGATTTGCTTAACTGCGTCAGCAGTCATCAGAACCTTGTCGAAAGCGATCAGGCTGACCGGGTCGATACCGGCAACGTCACGCACGTCAACTTTGTACAGGTTGCGAGCAGCCAGGAACAGGTTCTCATCGACTTCAGCAGTCACGATCAGAACGTCAGTCAGTTCCATTTCTTTCAGCTTGGCGATCAGTTCTTTGGTCTTCGGAGCTTCGATGCCGAACTTCTCAACAACGATCAGGCGCTCTTGACGTACCAGCTCGGACAGAATGCTACGGATAGCGCCGCGGTACATCTTCTTGTTTACTTTCTGGCTGTGATCTTGCGGCTTAGCAGCAAAAGTCACACCACCGGAACGCCAGATGGGCGAACGGATGGAGCCAGCACGGGCACGACCAGTACCCTTCTGACGCCACGGCTTTTTGCCGCCACCAGACACTTCAGAGCGAGTCAGCTGCGCACGAGTACCCTGACGGGCACCAGCGGCATATGCAACGACGACCTGGTGAACCAGAGCTTCGTTGAATTCGCGCCCGAAGGTAGTCTCGGAAACTTCAAGAGCGCTCTTGGCGTCTTTCATTACCAATTCCATTACTATCTCCTCAGACGTTACGCTTTGACGGCAGGTTTGACGATCACGTTGCCGTTGGTTGCACCCGGTACTGCACCTTTGATGAGCAGCAGGTTGCGTTCAGCGTCAACACGAACCAGTTCCAGGTTCTGAGTCGTTACACGCTCAGCACCCATGTGACCAGCCATCTTTTTGCCCTTGAATACACGACCCGGAGTCTGGTTCTGACCGATAGAACCCGGAACGCGGTGAGACAAGGAGTTACCGTGGGTCATATCCTGGGTGCGGAAGTTGTGGCGCTTAACAGTACCAGCAAAGCCCTTACCTTTGGATGTGCCGGTAACGTCTACCAGCTTAACGTCAGCGAGAAGATCTACTTTCAGCTCGCTACCAACAGTGAAAGTTTCACCGTTGTTCAGGCGGAATTCCCACAGACCGCGACCGGCTTCTACACCAGCTTTGGCGAAGTGGCCAGCTTCCGGCTTGGTCACACGGCTGGCTTTCTTGGCGCCAGTGGTAACCTGAATAGCGTTGTAGCCGTCGGTTTCTACAGATTTGACCTGAGTTACACGGTTAGCTTCAACTTCGATAACAGTCACCGGGATAGAAACGCCATCTTCAGTGAAGATGCGAGTCATACCCACTTTGCGACCTACAAGACCGATTGTCATTGTTATCAACCTCTTTCCGTAATTAACCCAGGCTGATCTGGACGTCTACACCAGCTGCCAGATCCAGACGCATCAGGGCGTCTACGGTCTTGTCAGTCGGCTCAACGATGTCTACCAGACGCTTGTGAGTGCGGATCTCGTACTGATCACGCGCATCTTTGTTGACGTGCGGGGAGATCAGGACGGTGAAGCGCTCTTTGCGAGTCGGCAGCGGAATAGGACCGCGAACCTGCGCGCCAGTGCGCTTAGCAGTTTCAACGATTTCCGCAGTGGATTGATCAATCAGGCGATGATCAAAAGCCTTCAGGCGGATACGGATTCTTTGGTTCTGCATTGACAGAGCTCCAATAGATAAAAGAACATAAATCAACACCGCCCGACCGAGATTGCTCCCGCCAGAGGTGTGATTTTTCACGTTTCCCCCCATATCGGGAGGACTGTATGGCTGGCTCCTGTAAACAGGAAACTCAGCAGCAGACATATCGTCTGGCTTACCTCATGGGTAAGCGGAGGGGATTATACGGATTTTTCAAATTTGCGCAAGGGAGAGCGAACAGATTATGCGCAGTTTTATGTGACAGATGGATCTCGCCTGCGGCAACACACTCTGCTGCCGACACCAAGGTAACGACAATGTTACAAGCAGACTGGTAGACTGTGCGCTTGCCTCTGTCAGTGGAACGACATCCCATGCTCAAAGATCAAAAGAAAGCCTATCAGTATGGCCTTTGCGCCGTTGCCCTCTGGTCGACGGTCGCCACAGCCTTCAAGATCTCCCTCGCCTATTTCGAACCTGTGCAACTGTTGCTTGTGGCCGCCTTCACCTCGACTCTCACGCTGACAGCCGTCGTCGCCAAACAGGGCAAACTGCCGCTGCTGGGAAGCTACATCAAGGCCCGCCCTTTCTACTACCTGACTCTGGGTGTGCTGAACCCCTTTCTCTATTATCTGTTGCTGTTCAAGGCCTATGACCTGCTGCCTGCCCAGCAGGCACAGACCCTCAACTACACCTGGGCTATCACTCTCAGTCTGCTGGCCGTCCCCTTCCTCGGCCAGAAGCTGCGTCGGCGTGATGGCGTCGCCATCGTGCTGGGGTATTTTGGCGCACTTGTGATCGCCACTAGAGGCGATGTATTCGGCCTGCAGTTCGACAGCCCCCTCGGCGTGACGCTGGCGCTGGTCTCGACTCTCATCTGGGCCAGCTACTGGATCCTCAACACCCGCAATCAGGGCGATCCCATTGTCAGCCTGTTGCTCGGCTTTATGATCAGCCTGCCTTTTATCGTCGTGGCGACCTGGTTGCTCTCCGATTTTGCCATGACCGCCTGGCAGGGATGGGCTGGAGCCATCTATGTGGGACTGTTCGAAATGGGTTTCGGTTTCGTGCTCTGGCTGATGGCGCTGCGCCATGCCACCAACACGGCCCCCATCAGCAACCTCATCTTTATCTCGCCGTTTGCCTCACTGGTGCTGCTCAATCTGCTGATCGGCGAAGCCATCCATCCGGCCACCCCCATCGGGTTGGCGCTCATCGTTGCCGCCCTGCTGATCCAGCAGCTCAAGTACGGCAAACGCTATCGAGCATCAGTCGAAACCAAGAGCTGACCATGCAGAAGGGCGTATCCACGGATACGCCCTTCTCTCAATCCATCCACTCCTGTGGCTGATGTTTCGGCAGCCGCATCTCGACCAGCAGGCCGCCGAGCTCCGAACGTCCCAACCGGATAGTGCCGTGGTGCTGGGCGACTATCTTGGCCACGATGGCCAACCCCAAGCCACTGCCGCCAACAGTTCGCGCCACATTACCCTGAGTAAACGGCTTGAGCACCCGGGAGTAGTCCTGCTCCGGAATGCCGGGGCCATCATCGGAAAGGCGCAAGCGCACCCAGTGCCCATCGTCCTTCAACTCGGCATACAAGCGGCTCGCCCCGTAACGCTGCGAGTTGCTTGAGAGGTTGTTCAACACCCGCCGGATGCTGACCGGATTGCAGGCCACCCGCACCGCCTCTTGCGGCAGCGCCAGATCAACCTCCAACCCCTGCTCCGAGTAGATCAGCAAGGTATCGTGCACCAGCTGGGTCAGGTCGATCGGCTCCAAATCCTGCCCCTCGTCCGGGCGGATGTAGTCGATGAACTGATCGATGATTGCATTGGACTCATCGATGTCGGCGTTGATGCTCTCCTTGAGGTACTCGTCACCAGAGGACATCATCTCGGTGGCCAGCCGGATGCGGGTCAGCGGAGTGCGCAGATCGTGGGAAACCCCCGCCATCATCAGGTTACGCTCTTCGATTAGGCTCTTGATGGAGTGCGACATATGGTTGAAGGTGCGGGTCAGTCGCCGCACCTCCCTTGAGCCCAACTCCCCCAGCGCCTCGGGGAAATGGCCCCTGGCAACAGCAACGGCACCAGCCTCGAGATCCTCGAGCGGGCGCACCAACTGCCGGGCAAAGCGCCAGGCCGCAAACAGGGTGATCACCAACAGCACGCTCAGATAGATGATGAGGGGTTCGATATCGTCATCTTCGATCTCGGTCAGCGGGATCCGCACCCAGATTTTGCTGGCCTGCGGCGGCTGGATCCAGATGATGTAGTGATCCTGGATCTCGACCCGCACCTTGGCCGGGCCACCCAGTTCGCGACTGATGTTCTCCTCCAGATAGGGGTACGGCTTGGCATCGTTGAAGCCATGCTGCACCGCCTCGCTCTGGGTATAGATGTCGGTACCGGTCGTCACATAGACCAGCGCCTCGGCATCTTCACTCAGCGCCAGTTGTTCAGTGTTGACCGGAAAGATCAGCTTGACCTGATTGGCCAGCAAGTGACTGATCTGCTTGACGGTGGGCGCCAGCAGATAGTTGTAGAAGGTGACGTAGGAGACCGCTTGATAGACCACCAGAACGGCGGCCAGAAACCAGAGCATGCGTGAGAACATGCTGCCGACTTTTTTCATGCACCGTCACCATCTGGCACGAACACATACCCCAGACCCCACACGGTCTGCAAGTAGCGGGGCTGGGCCGGATCCTGCTCCAGCAGGCGGCGCAGACGAGAGACCTGCACGTCGATGCTGCGCTCGGTGGCGGTGTATTCGCGGCCACGGGCCAGATTCATCAGCTTGTCGCGGGAGAGCGGTTCACGCGGATGGCTGACCAATACTTTCAGCACCGCAAATTCACCACTGGTGAGCGCCATAGGCTCGCCATCCCGGCTCAGCTCGCGGGTCGCCAGATTGAGCTGAAAAGCACCGAAGTTGACCACCTTCTCTGCAGCCGAGGGGGCCCCCGGCAGCTCGACGGTATGGCGGCGCAGCACGGCACGGATCCGCGCCAGCAGTTCGCGGGGATTGAACGGCTTGGGCAGATAGTCATCGGCCCCCATCTCGAGCCCGACGATGCGATCCACTTCATCCCCCTTGGCGGTGAGCATCAACACCGGGATCTGGTTGCCCGCTTCCCGCAGACGGCGGCAGATGGAGAGTCCATCTTCCCCCGGCAACATCAGGTCGAGCACCATCAGGCTGAAGTTTTCACGAGTCAGCAAGCGATCGGCCTGCTCGCCATTGGCCACGCCGCGTACTACGAATCCCTGCTCGGTGAGATAGCGCTCCAACAGGGAACGTAATTTCAGGTCATCGTCCACGACCAGGACCTTGTATTGCTGCTGACTCATTGCTTTGCCTCTTCATTCTTTAGCTGCCCCCAATACTAGGGGGGGATATAGCGGGAGCAAAGCACAAATATGTTACCGGTTATTACCCATCCCGAGAGCGTGACGACCATCAAGTCACTGCGCTGGCCATCCACTCCCTGAATGGCGCCAGCCGAGCCATCACGATTTCCCTCGACAGCAAGAGGGCAAAAGCTAATATTCCCGAGCAGTTAGCGATGAATACCCCTCTTTGACCAGGTCCGCATCACCATGAAGACAAAGCTGATCACCCGCGAAGGCTACAACAAGCTGAAAGAAGAGCTCGATTTCCTCTGGCGTCAGGAGCGCCCCGAGGTCACCAGGAAGGTGGCATGGGCCGCCAGCCTGGGGGATCGCAGCGAAAATGCCGACTACCAGTACAACAAGAAGCGGCTGCGGGAGATCGACCGGCGGGTGCGCTACCTGCGCAAATGCCTCGAAGAGCTGGGGATCGTCGACTATGCCCCCGCGCAGGAGGGCAAGGTCTTCTTCGGCGCCTGGGTCGAGGTGGAAAACGATGAGGGCGAGACCAAGCGCTTTCGCATCGTCGGCTATGACGAGATCTTCGAGCGCAAGGATTACATCTCTATCGACTCCCCCATGGCCCGCGCCCTGCTCAAGAAAGAGGTCGGCGATGAGGCCATCGTCCGTACGCCAGTTGGTGACGTCTGCTGGTATATCAACGAGATCTGCTACCCCAAATAGCCGGACTGCTTGCCACAGGCACATCCTGAGTCACAGGTGCAATGGCAAGATAAACGCCCTCCCCTGCAACTTTATCAGTCTGACGGGTGCAGACCCCGGCGCAGGGTGGCATCCCGCAACACGACCCCATATAGTGCTCACACTTGGCGCCTGATGGCGCGGACTCGACCACAGAGGCCCTCAACAACATCATGATGCAAACCATAGAGAGACAGATTGCCGGTGAGCTCCATGCTCGCCCGGAGCAGGTGCAGGCCGCAGTGCGCCTGCTGGATGAAGGCTCGACCGTGCCCTTTATCGCCCGTTACCGTAAAGAGGTGACCGGCGGTCTGGACGACAGCCAACTACGTACTCTGGAGAGCCGCCTCGGCTATCTGCGTGAACTGGAAGATCGCCGTCAGGTGATCATTCGCTCCATCGAGGAGCAGGGTAAACTCACTCCAGAATTGGCCCGTGAGCTGAACGAGGCCGACAGCAAAACTCGGCTGGAAGATCTCTACCTCCCCTACAAACCCAAGCGCCGCACCAAGGGGCAGATGGCGATCGAAGCCGGGTTGGAGCCGCTGGCCAACCTGCTACTCAGCGACCCGATGCAGGATCCCGAGCAAGCGGCGGCCGCCTTCCTCAATCCCGAACAGGGCATTGCCGACAGCAAAGCAGCCCTCGACGGCGCCCGCTATATCCTGATGGAACGCTTCGCCGAGCAGGCCGACCTGCTGGAGAAGCTGCGCGACTACCTGTGGCAAAATGCCACCCTGCGCGCCCGCGTGGTGGCAGGCAAGGAGCAGGAAGGGGCCAAGTTCAAGGACTATTTCGAACACGACGAACCCCTGCACAAGGCCCCCTCTCACCGGGTGCTGGCCATGCTGCGCGGCCGCAATGAGGGGATCCTCAATCTGGCGCTGGTCACCGGTGACGACGAGAGTGCCAGCCCCTGCGAAGGGATCATTGCCCACCACCTCAAGCTCAATCTGCAGAACCGTCCGGCCGACAAATGGCTGCATGGGGTGGTGAGCTGGACCTGGAAGATCAAGTTGTCGCTTCAGATGGAGACCGAGCTGATCGGCCGTATCCGCGAGTCGGCAGAGGAGGAGGCAATCAAGGTGTTCGCCATGAACCTCAAGGATCTGCTAATGGCTGCCCCGGCGGGCATGCGCTGCACCATGGGGCTGGATCCGGGCATCCGCACCGGGGTCAAGGTTGCCGTGGTGGATGCCACCGGCAAGCTGGTCGATCACGCCACCATCTATCCGTTCGAACCAAAACGCCAGATTGATCAAAGCCTCAAGACCCTGAGCGAGCTGTGCCAGAAACACAAGGTCGAGCTCATCAGCATCGGCAACGGTACCGCTTCGCGGGAGACCGACCGGCTGGTCAGCGACCTGTTCGAGCGCTACCCCGCCGCCAAGGCGCAGAAGATAGTGGTGAGCGAAGCGGGAGCCTCGGTCTACTCCGCCTCCGAACTCGCCTCCCAGGAGTTCCCGGATCTCGACGTCTCGATCCGTGGCGCCGTCTCCATCGCCCGCCGCCTGCAAGACCCGTTGGCCGAACTGGTCAAAATCGACCCCAAGAGCATCGGGGTGGGCCAGTATCAGCACGACGTCGGCCAGAGCCAGCTGGCCCGCCGACTGGATGCCGTGGTCGAGGATTGCGTGAACGCGGTCGGGGTCGATGTGAACACCGCCTCGGTCGCCCTGCTCAACCGGGTTTCCGGCCTATCCCAGACGTTGGCCCAGAACATCGTCGCCTACCGGGATGAGCACGGCGCATTCAAGAGCCGTCAGCAATTGCTGAAAGTGAGCCGGCTCGGCCCTAAAGCCTTCGAACAGTGCGCCGGCTTCCTGCGCATTCGCGGCGGCAGCAATCCCCTCGACAGCTCGGCGGTGCACCCGGAGTCCTATCCGGTGGTGGAGCGGATCCTCGCCAAGCTGGAGCAGACCGTGGAGAGCCTGCTCGGCAACAGCAGCCTGCTGCGCAGCCTGAAACCGGCCGATTACACCGATGAGCAATTTGGCGTACCTACCGTCACCGACATCATCGGCGAGCTGGACAAGCCGGGCCGCGACCCGCGCCCCGAGTTCAAAACCGCGACCTTCAAGGAAGGGGTGGAGCAGATCAGCGACCTGGTGCCAGAGATGGTACTGGAAGGGGTGGTCACCAACGTCACCAACTTCGGCGCCTTCGTCGATATCGGTGTTCATCAGGACGGGCTGGTGCACATCTCCTCCCTGACCGACCGCTTCATCAAGGATCCCCGCGAGGTGGTCAAGGCGGGCGACATTGTGCGGGTCAAGGTGCTGGAAGTGGACGCCCCGCGCAAGCGGATTAGCCTCACCATGCGCCTCGACGAGAAAGCGGGGCAAGCTGCCCGCAAGCCGGCTGAAGCGCGCAACAGCAGTGCTGGCAACACCAAACCAAGAAATGAGCCTCGGCAAAGCCCCCCTATGGGTGGTGCCATGGGCAACGCCTTCGCGGCAGCGCTCTCCAAAGCGAAAAAGTAACGACACCTTCCAGAACACCTCTGAATGCAAAAAGCCCCGCAAGGGGCTTTTTTACACGCGAAGCTCTGGATCACTGCGCCAGGGCAGCAAGAATGCTCTCGGGCTCTCCATGCTGGGCCAGCACCTCCCGCAGTCGGTTAAATGCCTTGCAGGCCTCTTGCGGATACTTGCCGTAAGAGACGACGCCGGTGTGGCTCCAGCCAGCCGCCAGCATCACTTTCTTCTTGAAACTGGTTCCTTCAGTTCCCCCTCCTCCAAGCTGCATCAGAAACTGCTCCATCTGCAGGTGGGGGGGCGGTACACGGGAGAAGGTGGTGAAATCTTCCGCTTTGACTTCATCGAAATGCATGACAGCTCCTGTGAAATTGGAATGGGCCTGATCTTCAGGTTAGTTGCAAAACAGGCAAAGCAGCTGAAAGTTTGGCGAGGGTGACTCAGATATGCAGACTGAGGGACTGGGTCGAGGCCGGGCTGACAGCCTGTCGATAGTGGCCCGCGATGACGCTGTTGCGCTTGTCCATATAGGCGCTCAGCACACCGCCCGATTTCGCGCTCTGCTCGGCCATCAGCTCTTTGCGCGCCTTGGCTTCACTCGCGGCGGCGCTGCGCGCGACGGCCAGATCCTGCGCGGAAGGCTCGGCAGGCGCCAGCGCTGCAGCGCGGATCTGCTGCATCTTGGCGATGGTAGCCGCAGGGTCACCGGGTACGACACTGGTATCGATCTGGACTTCGCCACCCGTAGCATAACGCTTGCCATCCGGCCCTTGCGTAAACTGATAGGTGGGCGAGCTGGCGTACTCTCCACCCGCAGACTGGTGCGCCTGCTCGTGAGTGCGCACCTCCTTGTCACGCTCGACAAAATCCTGAACCTGCTGCTCTTGCCGCTGTTGCTGCTCCTGCTGTTTGGGATCTTGCTGCTTGCGCTGCCCATCCTCACCGGTGGCCTCGACAAAGCGATTATCTGGCAGTGTCGTCGGGGCTAATTGCCCGGTTTCACGGCTGTTCTGGGAGGTCTGATTGCTGGAGGCCTGAGCGGCTTTGGATTTCTCTTTCTGGGAGCCGACTTCAGATTCGGCAACGGAAGCTTGGCCCGCTCGGGCCTGAGGGATCAGTTCTGCCCGGCGATTATCCGTCCTCGCCGCTTCCACCTGAGGTTGCAGCTGTGTCGGGATAAGGGGAGGCAGACTGACATTGATGTTCATCTCACACCCGGATGTCGATCAGGGTTCCCATCATATCGCTGGCAGTCTGCACTACCTTGGCGGAAGCGCCAGCCTGCTGCTCGGCCACCTTGAGATTGACAAGCTCATCGGTCACTTGCACCTGATCCCCGCTGGGGGTGTTGAGGCGGGCGATCTGATTGGATGCCTTGTCGGCAATCTGCTCGGCTCGCTGAAATCCCTGTACCCCGCTGTTGAAAGCAGAATCAATACGCATGATGTTACTCCTCTGGTCACAACTTAATTATCCGCCAGACCAGAGGATTAATGAAGCTTGCAGGCTGTTTTTTAGCCAACAAAATCTCGAACGATTTCAATGAATTCGTCAGGGTGGGAGATAAAAGGTGCGTGTGAGGCCTTATTGAGGGTCACGCTACGGCTGGCAGGGTAGAGATCATCCAGCAGGGGAATGGCCGCCTTGGGTACCAATGAATCCAGTCGCCCATAGATCCGCAACCAGGGCAGATCGAGCTCCAGCAGCGGTTCGCGCAGATCAATCTCGGCCAACAGCGTCAGTCCGGCCTCGAGTGCGGCAAACTCGGGCGCCGGCCGCTCGGCCAGCCAGTGGCGCAACTGACGGATATCGTCCCGGGCATGTTCGCTGCCCATGGCCTGGATCGCCAGAAAGCGCTCTATGGTCTGGCGAAAATCCCCCGCCAGCATCTGGTTGAAGCCGGTCAGTACCTTGGGGGCGATCCCCGGCCACTCATCACGGGCCATGAAACAGGGGGAGCTGGCCACCGTGATCAGGGAGTGCAGCCGATCGGGATACGTCAGCGCCAACTGGCTTGCCACCAGACCGCCGAGCGACCAGCCAAGCAGATGACTCTTCTGCGGCAAGATGGCGACCACCTGCTCGGCAAGCCAGGGCAGGCTGTAATCCACCTGGTCTGCCAGCGGGCTGTTGCCAAAACCGGGCAAATCCACCAGATGAACCCTGTAGTGGAGCGCCAATTGCTGGGCAATACCATGCCAGACCGCGCCGTTCATCCCCCAACCGTGCAACAGCACCAGATCGGGCCCCTGGCCAAACTGCTCTACCGATATGCTCATCTAGACTCAAGATCCCTGTTCATGCTCTTGGGGTCAGCATGTTAAAGCGACTGCTCGCTAAAGCAAGCCCGCTGCTCGGCAGCCACGCCGACTGGCAAGGGAGCTGCCTGCTCTGTCATCAGCCTTGTGACAACGAGCCCCTGCTCTGCAGTTGGTGTCGGCAGGCGCTGCACCAGTCACAGCCAAGATGCCGCCTCTGCGCCGCACCGCTGGCTGACTATATAGAAGAGAGCATACCGGTCTGTGGTCGCTGCCAGCGCAGACCTCCCCCCTGGGAGCGGTTGCAGGTGATTGGCGACTACCGAGCCCCCTACCCCATGCTGATCCCCCGGCTTAAATATTCCGGCCAGATCCTGCTGGCGCCGCTACTGGCACGCCTCTTGGCCGATCATCTGGATGGCCGCGAGCCGCCGGAGGCGATCATTCCAGTTCCCCTGCACTGGTGGCGGCAGTGGCGGCGCGGGTTCAATCAGGCGGAGGAGATCGCGCAAACCCTTGGCGAGTTCACCGACATTCCCTGCGACAACACTCTGTTGCAGCGCATCAAGGCGACCCCACAACAAACAACCCTGAGCGCCGGGCAGCGGCGGCGCAATCTGCGCGGGGCATTCCGGATCCGCTCCCACCAATACCGTCATGTCGCCCTGCTCGATGACGTCGTGACCACAGGCGCCACCGCTGGGCAGCTCAGCCGTCTTCTCCATGAGAGCGGCATCACAAAGGTGGAAGTGTGGGCAATCTGTCGAACCCTGCGGCACAGCAAGTAGCCATCGGCATGCTACCCAAGCATTAATAACCGCGTTATCATGAATACCCTAGTCGTACACTCAGGTTTATGAGGATAGTGATGATCAGCATTTCCGACGCCGCCCAGGCCCATTTCCGTAAACTGCTGGAAAAACAGCCTGATGGCACCAATATCCGGGTGTTTGTGGTCAATCCGGGAACCCAGAATGCCGAGTGTGGCGTATCGTATTGCCCGCCCGATGCCGTGGACCCGGAAGATCAACACCTGCCCTTCAGCGGCTTCGACTGCATGGTCGATCCCCTGAGCGCCCCCTTCCTGGTGGATGCCACCATCGACTTCGTGACCGATCAGATGGGCTCCCAGCTCACCCTGAAAGCACCGAACGCCAAGATGCGTAAAGTGGCCGATGACGCGCCGCTGATCGAGCGCATCGAGTACGTGTTGATGTCCGAAGTGAACCCCATGCTGGCCGGTCACGGTGGCAAGGTCACCCTGGTCGAGCTGACTGAAGACAAACTGGCCATCCTGCAGTTTGGCGGTGGTTGCAACGGTTGCTCCATGGTCGATTACACCCTGAAAGAGGGGATCGAGAAGCAGCTGCTGGAGAAGTTCCCGGGTGAGCTCAACGGCGTGAAAGACGCCACCGAGCACCAGCGCGGCGACCACTCCTACTACTGATTTGTGGCCCTTGCGGCTGCAAAGAAAAGGCCCCGCCATCTGGCGGGGCCTTTTGCATGGGCAATCGGCAGATTACTCGTCCTTTTTGTCTCGCGACAGCAGGGCGATGGCCGCCTCTTTCGGGTTCTTACCCTCGTAAAGCACCTTGAAGATCTGCTCGCAGATGGGCATCTCGACGCCGCAGCGGGCCGCCAGCAGATGCACCTCTTTGGTGTTGCGATATCCCTCCACCACCTGACCGATCTCGGTCATGGCGGTGTTCACATCCTTGCCAGCCCCGAGGGCCAGCCCGAAGCGACGGTTGCGCGACTGGTTGTCGGTACAGGTGAGCACCAGATCCCCGAGCCCCGCCATCCCCATAAAGGTTTTGGCATCGGCACCCAGCGCAGCCCCCAGACGCTGCATCTCCACCAGACCCCGGGTGATGAGCGCGGTTCTGGCATTGGCGCCAAACCCGAGCCCGTCGGAGAGACCGGCACCGATGGCGATGACGTTCTTCACCGCCCCACCCAGCTGTAGACCGACGAAGTCCGGATTGGTATAGACCCGGAACGAGCGGCCACAGTGCAGTAGGTGGGAGAGATCGTCGGCGAACTCGTCGTGAGTCGAGGCGACCGAGATGGCGGTCGGCAAACCGGCAGCCAGCTCCTTGGCGAAGGTGGGGCCGGAGATGACCGCCAGCGGCATCTCGTCACCCAGCACTTCACGAGCCACATCCTGCAGCAGACGGCCACTGTCCGGCTCCAGACCCTTGGTGGCCCAGGCGATACGGGTATCGGGGCGCAGGAAGGGCTTGATCCGGGTCAGCACATCGCCAAATACATGGCTCGGCACGACCAGCAGCAGCACGGGGGCAGCCTGTACCGCACGTTGCAGATCCGCAGTTAGCTGCAGATCGGCAGGAAAAGGGACATCAGGCAGAAAAGCCTTGTTGCAGCGGTCTTGTTCCAGCTCGGCGACATGAGCAGGGTCGTGACCCCACAGCAGGGTCGGATGACCGTTGCGCGCCAGAGAAATGGCAAGGGCGGAGCCATAAGACCCCGCCCCCAAGACCGAGATAGCGATCTGGTCAGCCATTATCAGGCTTCCGCAGTCGCCTGCTGGGCCTGTGCTTGCGCCATGTGCTGGGCAAACAGGGCATCGAAGTTGACCGGTGCCAGGTTCAGCTGCGGGAAGGACCCCTTGCTCACCATGTTGGCCACGGCTTCGCGGGCATACGGGAACAGGATGCTCGGGCAGAAGGCAGCCAGGCAGTGAGCCAGTTGCGGCTCCGGCAGGTTACCGATGGTGAAGATACCAGCTTGCTGTACTTCGCACAGGAAGGCGGTTTCGGTTTCCAGTTTGCAAGTCACGGTCAGGGTCAGGACAACCTCGTACACGCTCTCAGCCAGGATGTTGGTCTTGGTATCCATATCCAGCTTGACGTCCGGCTGCCACTCTTTCTGGAAGATGTGCGGGGTGTTCGGCGCTTCGAAAGAGACATCCTTGGTGTAAACACGCTGGATGTGGAATTCCGGTTGTACTTCCTGGTTGTTGATCTCGTCAGCCATTTCGTTTGATTCCTTGTTATATGGATAAGTGGGCTCAGGCCCTGCTTAAATCAGCGTTTCTTGGTTACCGGCAGATTTTCTGCACGCCATTGGGCCATGCCACCGCCTAGCACATAAACCTGCTTGAAGCCAGCTTTGCTCAACTGACGGCCCGCGCCGCCCGCAGTCATTCCCGACTCGCACACCACTATGATGGGGGCATCTTTATGCTTTTCAACCGGGCCCAGATTATTGCTCTGGATCTGGGTCAGCGGCAGGTGCTGGGCACCGGCCAGATGGCCCTTGGCATACTCTTCCTGACTGCGAATATCCACCACGGTGGCATTCTCGCGGTTGATCAGCAGGGTCGCGGTGTGATTGTTGACGGTTTTTACCGGAGACAAACGGGCACGCACAGTGGTGTAAACCAGGGTGCCAGCCAGACCCAACCAGGCTGCGGTCAGCAGCGGGTTACGGGCCGCAAAATCCAAATACTCTTGCATCTTCTACTATCCAGGGACCAAGACAAGGGCCCGAGTATACATGGGGGTATTGATAAGATCAGCCATCTTGGCGGCAAAGCGCGAGCAGGCTCCCATCATCATTGGGCAGCGAGCATGGCAGGAAGGGCGTGGCTTGCGGGGCCGCGGGAGCGCCCCTTGGCTATCAGGTGACTATTTCGGCAGATGTAGTAATATTACGCTAGTTTCATTTCCCGCATTTTTTCCAATCCGAGAGGACATAGTCTTATGTCAACAGCTAAGAAACCTTTGGTTCTGGTCATCATGGACGGTTGGGGCTACAGCACCAAGCAAGAGCACAACGCCGTCGCTGCCGCCAAGACTCCCAACCTCGATCGTCTGGCCCGTGACTACACCAGCACCCTGATCTCCGGCTCCGGTCTGGATGTCGGTCTGCCGGATGGCCAGATGGGCAACTCTGAAGTAGGCCACGTCAACATCGGTGCCGGTCGCATCGTCTATCAGGAGCTGACCCGCATCTCCAAAGACATCCAGGACGGTGAATTCTTCCAGAACGTCGAGCTGGCCAAGGCTGTTGACGCTGCCGTGACCAACGGCAAAGCCGTTCACATCATGGGCCTGATGTCCCCGGGTGGCGTACACAGCCACGAAGAGCACATCATGGGCATGATCGAAATGGCCGCCAAGCGTGGCGCCGAGAAGATCTATCTGCACGCCTTCCTGGATGGCCGCGACGTTCCGCCGCGCTCCGCCCAGTCCTCCATCGAGCTGTTCGACGCCCTGTTCGCCAAGCTGGGCAAGGGTCGTTTCGCCTCCATGATCGGTCGTTACTTCGCCATGGACCGTGACAACCGCTGGGATCGCGTGCAGCAAGCCTATGACCTGATGACCCAGGGCAAGGGCGAGTTCACCGCCGAGAGCGCCACCGAAGCGCTGGCTGCCGCCTATGCCCGCGACGAGAACGACGAGTTCGTCAAAGCGACCCGCATCGGCGAAGCTGCCCCGATGGAAGATGGCGATGCGCTGATTTTCATGAACTTCCGTGCCGACCGTGCCCGTGAAATCACCCGCGCCTTCGTTGACACCGACTTCACCGGCTTCGCCCGTGCAGTCGAGCCGAAGCTGAACTTCGTGATGCTGACCGAATACGCGGCCGACATCAAAACCGCCTGTGCCTACCCGCCGACCGCTCTGGTCAACACCCTGGGTGAGTGGCTGGCCAAGCAGGGCAAGACCCAGCTGCGCATCTCCGAAACCGAGAAGTATGCTCACGTTACCTTCTTCTTCAACGGTGGCGAAGAGTCCTGCTTCACCGGCGAAGATCGCGAGATCGTGGCCAGCCCGAAAGTGGCGACCTATGACCTGCAGCCGGAGATGAGCTCCGAAGAGCTGACCGACAAGCTGGTTGCGGCCATCAAGAGCGGCAAGTACGACGTCATCATCTGTAACTACCCGAATGGCGACATGGTTGGCCACACCGGTGTGTTCGATGCCGCCGTCAAAGCCTGTGAAGCCGTTGACCACTGCATCGGCCGTGTGACCGACGCCCTGGCCGAAGTGGGTGGCGAGTGCCTGATCACTGCCGACCACGGCAACGCCGAGAAGATGCTGGACGAAGAGACTGGTCAGGCCCACACTGCCCACACCAATCTGCCGGTTCCGCTCATCTATTTCGGTCGCAAAGCCGAGGTAGTTGAAGGTGGCAAACTGTCCGATCTGGCCCCCACCATGCTGACCCTGATGGGTCTGCCGGTGCCGCCGGAAATGACTGGCAAGCCCCTGATGATTCTGAAATAATCCTTCCCCATGCGGGGATGCGAAGTTATTTCACAGAAAACCAGTCGCGTCGGCCTGTTGGCCGGCGCGCTGTTTTTTTGCCTGTTGTTTGGCGCCAGCAAATCGGCTTTGGCCGCCAATCAGCAGCTGGGCACCATGCAGTCCCAGATCAAAGAGCAACAGAAGACCATCAAGCTCAGCAAGCAGGAGCTTGCCAAGCTCAATACCCAGCTCAAGGCTGACGAGCAGGCCATCTCGGCCGCCGCCGCCAAACTCAACCAGACCAGACAGCAGTTGAAGCAGAACCAGCAGAAGCTGGCGACCCTGCAAAAAGACAAGCTGGCGCTGGAAGTTCAAGCCAAACATCAAAAGCAGTTGCTGGCCAAACAGGCGGAGAGCGCCTTTCAGGCGGGCAACCACGACTACCTGAAACTGCTGCTTAATCAGCAGGATCCGGCCAAACTGAGCCGCTCCCTCGACTACTACGACTACCTCAACAAGGCCCGCATCGAGGCCATCGACGCCCTGCGCGTCACCCGCGACAAGCTGGCGAAAAACCAGCAGGCAACCAAAGAGACCGAAACCAGACTGCAGACCCTGCTTGCCGAACAGCAGGAGCATCACCAGACCCTGCTGGCCAGCCAGCAGAGCCGGGCCAAGGTGCGCAACCAGTTGCAGCAGTCGGTACAGGATGACGAGCAGAAGCTCACCAAGCTGGTCAAGGCGGAGAAGGCGCTGAAAGCCCGGCTGGAAGAGCTGCGCCGCCAGCGGGAAGAGCAGGAGCGCCGCGAACGGGCCGAACGGGAGCGGCTGGCCAAGCTGAAAGCGGAACAGGAGCGTCAGCGCAAGCTGGCCGAGCAGCGCCGCGCCGAGCAACAACGACTTGCCGCCCAGCAGAACAAAACCGTCAAACCGGCAGAACCGGTCGAAGAGATGTCCAGTACCAAACCGGAGCGAGGCTCGGGGATTGGGACCGCAGGTTACTACAGCGGGCTCAAGACCAATGGCAGCCTGCGCTGGCCGGTACAGGGGCCGATCCTCATCGCCTACGGCTCGCCGCGCACCGCCCAGCTCAAGTGGAAAGGCACCCTGATCGGCGCCAGCGAAGGAACCCAGGTCAAGGCGGTCGCGCCGGGCCAGGTGGTTTACGCCGACTGGCTCGATGGCTTCGGTATGCTGCTGGTAATCGATCACGGTAAGGGCTATATGAGCCTCTACGGTCACAATCAGTCGCTGCTGCGTCAGGTTGGCCAGAATGTGGAACAGGGTGAACCGGTGGCGCTGGTCGGTGACAGTGGCGGTCAGGACAGACCGGGCCTCTACTTCGAAATTCGCTATCAGGGCGAGGCGATCAACCCGACCAAATGGCTGGCCAGGGGTTGAGTCAACCCGGCCGACAAACGCATCACACGCTCACAACAACAGCCTGCCTCACGCAGGCTTTTGTCGTTTCAGGAGTACAGCAACCCGCTGTCACCCCCATTTGATGAAAAATTACCTAATTTTTCGCTCGGCTCAGGGAAAGACAACCATACCGATCTGCTCCAGCAATACCTGCTGCTGATCCTCGTTAATTTGCACCCCTTGCAGATCGACCCGCCGCAGATCCAGCCCCGGCAGATCGCACTGGCGCAGATCGCAGCCCTGCAATTTGAAGCTGGTCCAGTCGATCTGGCCAAACTCGGAGCCGCTGAGATCGGAGCCCGCCAGCGAGGCACCAAACAGGTTGGCCCCCTGCCAACGGTTGCCGGTCAGCTCGCACTTCTCCAGCAGACAACTCTCGAAGCTGGCGTAACTGAAGTTATTGCCGGTCAGATGGGCCTCGCAGAAGTAGCATTTGGCGGTGATCTGGTTGGCGAAGCTGGCGTGGCCGAAGTTGATGCCGACCGCCTGACAGTCGCGCATCTCCAACCCCAGACACTGGCTGCGGCTGCAATCGGCCATGGTGAGATCACAGCGCAGGAAGCTGGCCTCGCGCAGATCGCAACCCTGCAACAGGCAGCCCCGTTCACTCGCCCGATCGTAGAAGCTGCAGTCGATGAAGCGGCTATCGCTCAGATCCAGCCAGGAGAAGTTGCAGCCGATAAAGCGGCACTCCGAGAACTGCTCCCCCTCCACATCCTGTTGCTCGAACCGGACATCCACGAACTGCTTGCCTCTGATCATCGGAAAACTCCTGCAAAAACGGCTTCATATGCTGACTTTATCCGCCAAAAACGGTAATGTTACATGTAACATCCACGCTGGACACCCTTATGAGCCCCACCCGCAAGCGCCGCCCCACCCTGCAAGATATCGCCGACCAGACCGGCGTGACCAAGATGACTGTCAGCCGCTATCTGCGCGACCCGCAGACCGTGGCGGAGGGGACCCGCGAGCGGATCGCGGCCGTGGTGGAAGAGCTGGGTTATATCCCCAATCGGGCGCCGGATATTCTCTCCAACGCGACCAGCAAGGCGATCGGCATCCTGATCCCCTCCCTCTCCAACCAGGTATTCTCTGCGGTGATCCATGGCATCGAGTCGGTGACCCGACCGGCTGGTTACCAGATCCTGCTGGCCCACTACGGCTACAGTCCGGAGCGGGAGGAGGAGCAAGTCGCGTCCCTGCTCTCCTATCACGTGGATGGGCTGATCCTCTCCGACAGCCAGCACACAGAGCGCACCCGCAAGATGATCGCCACCGCCGGCATTCCGGTGGTGGAGACCATGGATCTGCCGCAAACCCCCATCGACATGGTGGTCGGCATGGACCATAGAGCCGCGGCCCGGGCCATGGTAACAGATATGCTGCGCCGGGGCCGACGCAAGGTGGTCTATCTGGGGGCGCGGCTCGACGTGCGCACCCAGCTGCGGATGGAGGGGTACTATCAGGCGATGACCGACTTCGGCCTCACCGGCCAGCATCTGCTGACCGAACAATCCTCCAGCTTCACTCTGGGGGGTGAGCTGCTGGATCAGGCGCTGGTACGCTATCCCGACCTCGACGGCCTGTTCTGCACCAACGATGACCTGGCGGTGGGCGCCCTGCTGCAGTGTCAGGCAAAGTGGATCCCGGTGCCCCAGCAGATCGCCATCGCCGGTTGCAACGCTCTCGACATCGGCCACGCCATGACCCCCAAACTGGCCAGTATCGCCACCCCGCGGGAAGCGATCGGTCGGGAGGCGGCCACCATGCTGCTGGCTCGTCTCAACGGCCAATCCCAACCCGACACCCGCAAGGATATCGGCTTCTCCCTCTATGTCGGGGAGAGTCTTGGGTAATCCCTTCCCTCACCCACTTAAGTCACGCTGATAGCAAACAGGCCACCCGAGGGTGGCCTGTCTGGTTTTTCTGCACAACTGATGCTTAGCGTTTTACCAACTCAACCGCCTCGCGGGAGAGGCGGGTCACCTCTTCCCAGTTGCCGCTCTTGACCGCATCGGCCGGCAGCATCCAGGAGCCGCCGACGGTGGCGACGCACTTGAGCGCCAGATAGTCGGCCACGTTTTTCGGGCCGATACCGCCGGTCGGGCAGAACTTCACCTGGGGCAGCGGCGCGGCAATGGCGGAGAGCGCCTTGGTGCCGCCGTTCGCTTCGGCCGGGAAGAACTTCAGATGGTCATAGCCCGCTTCCAGCGCCTGCATCACTTCAGACGGGGTAGCGACGCCCGGGATCAGCGGTGCAGTGCTCTTGGCCGCGTGGGCCAGCAGGGCCGGGGTCATCCCCGGGGAGATGACGAAGCGGGCACCGGCAGCGACGGCTGCGTCAAACTGCTCGCAGTTGAGCACGGTACCGGCACCGACCATGGCATCCGGCATCGCCTTGGCGATGAGGGCGATGGCATCGAGGGCCACCGGGGTGCGCAGGGTGATTTCGAAGACAGAGATGCCGCCGTCGAGCAGCGCCTTGGCCATCGGCAGGGCCTGATCCAGCTCGTTGATAACCATCACGGGTACCAGCGGGGAGGCGGCAAACACCTCGGCCTGGGTCACTTTCCAGTTCTGCATAGCTCTTCCTTAGTCAAAGATGGTAGCGCCACACTCGGCGCTCGATACCGCGCGACGCATCACGCTGAACAGTTCACGGCCCCACCCCTCTTGTTCCAGAGTGAGGTCAATCTCGGCCTGGGTACGGCCACTCAAATCGGTCAGGCAGTCGAGGCTGCCGTTTACCGCATCAACCCGCAGCAGGTCGCCGTCAGCAAGCAGGCCGATGGCCCCGCCGTGCAGCGCTTCCGGGGTGACGTGGATGGCGGCCGGGATCTTGCCGGAGGCACCGGAGAGGCGGCCATCGGTGACCAGCGCCACCTTGTAACCCGCCTTCTGCAGGTTGCCGAGCACCGGCATCAGCTTGTGCAGCTCCGGCATACCGTTGGCGGCCGGGCCATTGTGGCGCACCACGATCACGGCATCCTGATTGAGATCGCCCGCCTTGTAGGCCGCTTCCACCGCATGCTGGGAGGAGAAGACCCGCGCCGGCGCTTCGATGACCCGATACTCGGGAGCCACGGCGGAGACCTTGACCACGGCGCGGCCCAGATTGCCCGCCAGCAGCTTGGTGCCGCCGGTGGCCTGGAATACGCTGCCGGAAGGCGACAGCACGCTCGCATCGCCGCTCTCGCCCACCGGCTGCCATACCAGCTGGCCATCGACCAATGCCGGACGGCTGAGGTAATCCTGCATCTCGCCAAAGACCGGGGTGGCATCCATGTGGATCAGCCCCTCTTCGGCCAGACGGCGCATCAGGCCGGGCACGCCGCCCGCCTGTTCGAAGGCGTTGACGTCGGCTGGGCCGTTCGGGTACATGCGAACCAAGAGCGGCACCACGTCGGAGAGATCGCTGATGTCATCCCAGGTCAGTACCAGACCGGCCGCACGGGCCAGCGCCACCATGTGGATGCTGTGGTTGGTGCTGCCGCCGGAGGCGAGCAGGGCCACCAGACCGTTGACCAGCGAGCGCTCGTCCAGCACTTCGCTCAGCGGGCGATAGGCCGGGGAACCCGGGATCATGGCGCTGATGCGGCGTGCCGCCTCAACGGTCAGGGCATGGCGCAGCTCGCTGTGCGGATGGACGAAGGCAGAGCCCGGCAGCATCAGGCCCATGGCCTCGAACACCAGCTGATTGGTGTTGGCGGTACCGTAGAAGGTGCAGGTGCCCGCCGCATGGTAGGCGCCGCACTCCATCTGCAGCAGGGCATCGCGGCCCACTTCACCGGCGGCGTACTGCTGGCGAACCTTCACCTTCTCGTCGTTGCTGATACCGCTCGCCATCGGGCCGGCAGGAACAAATGCCGTCGGCAGGTGGGCGTGGGAGAGCGCCCCCATGATCTGGCCCGGGGCGATCTTGTCGCAGATGCCGAGCAGCAGGGTAGCATCGAAAGTGTTGTGAGAGAGCGACAGCGCGGTTGCCTGAGCGATCAGGTCGCGGGAGAAGAGGGACATGTCCATCCCCGGCTGACCCTGAGTCACCCCGTCGCACATGGCGGGCACGCCGCCAGCAACCTGAGCACTGTGGCCCAGCTCGGCCAGCGCGCCCTTGATGATATCCGGATAGCCCTGATAGGGCTGATGGGCACTCAGCATGTCGTTGTAGGCGGTGACGATGCCGACGTTGGCACGGGTCATGTCGAGAATGCGACCCTTCTCGTCACTGCTGCAGGCGGCCACGGCGTGGGCCAGGTTGCCACAGGCCAGTGTGGCGCGGGTCTTGCCCTGCTCGGCCTGACGCTGGATGCGGGCCAGAAATGCCTGACGACGGGCGACACTGCGCTCGCGGATGCGGGCAGTGACGTCGGAAATTACCTTATGAATCATTGGGCTTGCTCCAATGCTGTGACGGCGCGGTCAACCACCTGTTCGAAGGTGCCGTCGATATCGATGTGGAATACACCGGCTTCGCCATCCGGGCGCTCCAGAGTATCGAACTGACTTTGTACCATGCTTTCGCGCATGAAGTGGCCCTTGCGGGCACGCATCCGCTCGAGGATTAGCGGTTGGCTGCCGTCGAGGAAGATGAAGCTGACCGACTCGTTGCCTTCGCGGATCTGGTCGCGGTACTTCTTTTTGAGGGCGGAACAGACGATGATGCCGGTCTCGTTCTTCTGCTCGAGACTGTAGGCGGCGTCGCGGATCCGCTCCAGCCAGGGGGCGCGATCCTCATCGTTGAGGGGGTTGCCGCCAGCCATCTTCTGAATGTTGGCCTTGGGGTGGAGATCATCACCATCGATGAACTTGGCGCCCAGCGCTTCTGCCACCTTGAGGCCCACGCTGGATTTACCGCTGCCACATACACCCATCACGATAATGCACTTACCCGCCATAATTTGACCTCTGTCCCACTTTTCAAAAAACCAGCTGTTGATGGGTTCTAATCTAGCACGTTACCGGTAACATGTTACCGGTAACGATTAAAAATGTGAAGTCTGCCACAGACTGAGCAAACCCATAGTCACCTGGGCATATGATGTTGAGCCCTTGCCATAAATCTAAATAAATCATAAAGATATGGTTTGTCGACGGATCGACAGGGTGTCACTACCGAACTTGGATTAAGGAACGCATAACAATGTCTGACCTCTCCCTGATCATGACGGCCGCTGGCTCGATCGTGCTGCTGCTCTTCCTGGTGATGAAGGCTCGTCTGCACGCCGTCGTCTCCCTCATTCTGGTCTCCATGGTGGCCGGTCTTGCCGCCGGCATGAACCCGGCCGACATCGCCGCCACCATCCAGAAAGGGATGGGCGGCACCCTCGGCTTCGTCGCCGTGGTGGTGGCGCTGGGTGCCATGTTTGGCAAGGTGATGGAAGTGACCGGCGCCCTCGACCGGGTGGCTCACACCCTGCTCGGCAAGTTCGGCGTCAAGCGCGCCAACTGGGCCATGGCCCTGACCGGCTTTGTCTGCGCCCTGCCGCTCTTCTTTGACGTGGCCGTGGTGCTGCTGATCGGCGTCGCCTTCGCCATCGTCCGTCGTGGCGGCGGCAGCGTGGTGAAGATCGGTATCGCCCTGCTGGCGGGTATCGCCACCTGTCAGGCCTTCCTTATTCCGGCGCCGGGCCCGATTCTGGTCGCTTCCCAGCTGGGTGCCGACTTCGGCTACATGATCCTGTTCGGCCTGATCGCCGCCGTACCGGCGCTGATCCTGGCAGGCCCGCTGTTCGGTGACTTCATCAGCAAGATCGTCGATGTGCCGCTGCCCGCCGATGCCCAGAACAGCGTCCACGATGACAGCAAATCCCTGCCCTCCTTCGGGCTGGCCATGGGTCTCATCGGCCTGCCGCTGCTGATGATCGGCCTCAAGACCATCGTCGGCCGCTTCGTCGAGGCGGGCTCTACCCTGCACAACTGGCTGGAGTTCATCGGTCACCCCTTCACCGCCATCATGGTCGCCTGTCTGGCCGCCTTCTATCTGCTGGGTATTCGCCGCGGCATGTCCCGTGACGAGGTGATGAGCGTCTGCAACAGCGCCATCCAGCCGGCCGGCGTCATCATTCTGGTTACCGGTGCCGGTGGCGTGTTCAAGCAGGTGCTGGTTGATTCCGGCGTGGGTGCCGCCCTTGGCAACATGCTGGCCGACTCCGGTCTGCCCATCGTCGCGCTGGCCTTCATTCTGGCTGCCGCGGTGCGGGTGATTCAGGGCTCTGCCACCGTCGCCATGCTGACCGCCTGCGGTCTGGTGCTGCCGATGCTGGAGCCGCTCGGCCTGAACGGTGCCCAGCTGGCTGCCGTCACCATCGCCATCGGCGGCGGTGCCATCGTGCTCTCCCACGTCAACGACTCCGGTTTCTGGCTGGCCAACCGCTACCTCGGCCTCTCCGAGAAGCAGACCCTGCAGACCTGGACCGTGATGGAGACCATCATCGGCACCACCGGCGGCGTGATGGCGATGATCATTTACAGCTTCCTCTGATCACTGTCGATACGCACAAAAAAGGCCTCACTTGTGAGGCCTTTTTCATCTTTCTGACGATTCTTTCTTTGGCTGAGAGGGCGAGATTGCTAGAATCGCCTATTCATCGCTCCGAGTGGAACGCTTAACCCCGTGATTTCAGGTCTCTCTATGCATTCATCGGCCCATTATCGACAACTGCTGACACGCCTGCCCCAGATCGCCGTCGCGGCAGACCAGTTTGAAGTGCTCTACAGCGCCAAGGATTTCAAGCGCCGCATTCTTGCACTCATTGCCAGTGCTACCCAGCGCATCTATCTGGTCGCGCTCTATCTGCAGGATGACGACGCGGGTCGCGAGAT
This sequence comes from Aeromonas sp. 159, assembly GCF_963862045.1. Classification (NCBI taxonomy): domain Bacteria; kingdom Pseudomonadati; phylum Pseudomonadota; class Gammaproteobacteria; order Aeromonadales; family Aeromonadaceae; genus Aeromonas; species Aeromonas sp. 159. The sequence continues at coordinate 36,354 of NZ_CAWLMI010000013.1, forward strand.
CCTCACCGCCCTCTACGAGGCCAAACAGCGCAACCCGGCTCTCGACGTCAAGGTGTTCGTCGACTTCCACCGTGCCCAGCGCGGCCTGATCGGCAAGGGCAAGCAGGGTGGCAACCACCTGATGTATCAGGAGATGGCTGCCCGCTACGAGCACAAGATCGAAATCTACGGCGTACCGGTGAAGGGGCGCGAGCTGCTCGGCGTGCTGCACCTCAAGGGCTTCATCTTTGACGATGCGGTGCTCTACTCCGGTGCCAGCCTCAACGACATCTACCTGCACCAGCAGGATCGCTACCGCTTCGACCGCTATCACCAGATCATCAGCCCGGAGCTGGCCCGCAGCATGGTCAATTACGTGGATGACCTGTTCGTGAAGAGCGACGCCGTGCAGCGACTGGATCGCAGCGACGTGCCCAGCGCCAAACAGCTGAAGGGGCCGATCCGCCGCTTCAAGCTGAGTCTGCGTCAGGGGCAGTACCGCTTCGCCACCATGCCGGTCAACACCCAGGAGGTGGCCATCACCCCGATGGCGGGTCTGGGCAAGCGTAACAACCAGCTCAACCAGATGATCCGCAATCTGGTGCGCTCCACCGAGCGGGAGATCTTCATCTGTACCCCTTACTTCAACCCGCCCAAGGAGTTGAGCAAGGATATCGAAGATCTGCTGCAGCGCGGCTGCAAGGTAACCATTGTGGTGGGCGACAAGACCGCCAACGACTTCTTCATCCCGCCGGAGGAGAAGTTCTCCACCATCGGCGGCCTGCCCTATCTCTACGAGACCAACCTGCGCAAGTTTGCCGAGCGCAACCAGCATCACATCGATGATGGTCGTCTCAACCTGATGCTCTGGTGCTGCGAGCGCAACTCCTACCATCTCAAGGGGATCTTCGTGGATGACGAGTGGGCCCTGCTCACCGGCAACAACCTCAACCCGCGTGCCTGGGCGCTGGATCTGGAGAACGGCCTGCTGGTGCACGATCGTCGCCACCACCTGCGTCCCCAGTTCAATGCCGAGCGGGAGAACATTCTGGCCAACACCAAGCGGATCAGCCACTTCGATCAGGTAGAGCAGATCCACGACTACCCGGAGCAAGTGCGCAAGCTGCTGGGACGGATCCACCGGGTCAAGGCGCATCTGCTGCTCAAGCGGATCATCTGACCCGGGGGCGCGCAGCGCCCACCCAGCCCAACGGCAATCAGACCAAGGCCTCCCGTTTTCGGCAGGCCTTTGTTATATCCGTCATCTCCCCCGCGTTGGCGACTCAGCCAGCAGCAACTCGGCTTGCATCGGCCCCTCAACAACCCCTATCATCTGGACATATTTACAGTGTTTTCGGGCATCTAATTGATGAAATTGGATAAAATTCCTCTCGACAGCCTCAAGGGTGTCGGCAGCAAGATGCAGGAGAAGCTCGAGCGGCTGGGACTGGCCACGGTACAGGACCTGCTGTTCCACCTCCCCCTGCGCTACGAGGACCGCACCCAGGTGTGGCCCATCGGCGATCTGCCGCCCGGCCTGCACGGCGCCGTCGAGGGGGAGATCCAGGACACTCAGCTGGTGATGGGGCGCCGCCGCATGCTGGTCTGCCGTATCAGCGATGGTACCGGCACCCTCACCCTGCGCTTCTTCAACTTCACCGCCGCCCAGAAGAACAGTCTGGCGACAGGCCGCCTGATCCGCTGCTTTGGCGAGGTACGCCCCGGCAAATACGGGCTGGAGATGGCCCACCCCGAGTACAAGCTGCTCGGCGAGGAGCAGGCCGGCCAAACCGAAGAGGCGCTCACCCCCGTCTACCCGACTACCGAAGGGTTGCGCCAACTCACCCTGCGCAACCTCACCGATCAGGCGCTGGCCCAGCTAGACCTCTATGGCGTCGAGGAGCTGCTGCCCGCCGGCCTCTATCCCCACCAGATTGAGCTGGCCGCAGCCCTGAAACTGCTGCACCGTCCGCCCCCCTCGGTGGCACTGCCACTGCTCGAAAGCGGCCAACATCCGGCCCAGCAGCGGCTGGTACTGGAGGAGCTGCTGGCTCACAACCTCTCGGTACTCAAGGTGCGCGCTCAGGCACAAACCCAGCTGGCCCGCGCCCTCAAACCGGCGCCCGCGCTGGTCGAACAGCTGCTCGGCGCCCTGCCGTTCAAGCCCACCGGCGCCCAAAGCCGGGTGGTGGCCGAGATAAGCAAGGATCTGCAACAGAGTCACCCCATGATGCGGCTGGTGCAGGGTGACGTAGGCTCCGGCAAGACCCTGGTCGCGGCGCTGGCCGCCCTGCAGGCCATCGGCAACGGCTGTCAGGTGGGCTTGATGGCGCCGACCGAGTTGCTGGCGGAACAGCACGCCATCAACTTCGCCAAATGGCTGGAGCCGCTCGGCATCGGAGTCGGCTGGCTGGCGGGCAAGCAGAAAGGCAAGGCACGGGAGGAGGCGCTGGCCGCCATCGCCGATGGCAGCGTCAAGATGGTGGTGGGCACCCACGCCATCTTTCAGGAGCAGGTGGTGTTCCAGCGTCTGGCGCTGGTCATCATCGATGAACAGCACAGATTCGGGGTGCATCAGCGCCTCGCCCTGCGCGAGAAAGGGGAACGTGAGGGGGTGCATCCCCATCAGCTCATCATGACCGCCACCCCCATCCCCCGCACCCTGGCGATGACCGCCTATGCCGACCTCGACACCTCGGTCATCGACGAACTGCCGCCGGGCCGAACCCCCATCACCACGGTCGCGCTGCCCGACAGCCGGCGTGGCGATGTGATCGAGCGAGTCAAGCTCGCCTGCACCGAGGGCAAGCAGGCCTACTGGGTCTGCACCCTGATCGAGGAGTCGGAGGTGCTGGAGTGTCAGGCTGCCGAGGATACCGCCGCCGAGCTGCAGAACCTGCTGCCCGGCCTGCACATCGGGCTGGTGCACGGCCGGATGCGTCCGGTCGAGAAACAGCGGGTGATGGAGGAGTTCAAGGCAGGCATACTGCAACTGCTGGTCGCCACCACCGTCATCGAGGTGGGGGTGGATGTGCCCAACGCCAGCCTGATGATCATCGAGAACCCCGAACGGCTCGGGCTGGCGCAGCTGCACCAGCTGCGCGGCCGGGTCGGACGCGGAGCGGTAGCCTCGCACTGCGTGCTGCTCTATCATGCCCCCTTGTCCAAAACGGCCCAGAGCCGGCTCGGGGTGCTGCGTGAGACCAACGATGGCTTCCTCATCGCTCAGCGCGATCTGGAGCTGCGCGGCCCGGGGGAACTGCTCGGCACCCGCCAGACCGGTCTGGCCGATCTCAAAATCGCCGATCTGGTGCGGGATCAACCGCTTATTCCGCAGGTACAGAAGATGGCGCGCTTCCTTATGGATAGGCATCCGAGTCATGTCGAACCCTTGATACGGCGCTGGCTTGGCTTACGGGATCACTATTCCAATGCCTGACCTGCGGAATCACGCTGCCAACGCCTGATCACTCAACCAATACAGGAGGAAAGCACTTATGAATTCCTGGCTACGCGGCCTGCTCTACACCTTTGCCTTCCTGCTGCTCTTTGTCTGGGTTGCCCTCGGCCTGTTCGACGCCGAGCGCGCCAAAGGCCCCATCGCCAGCTGGCTCAGCCAGCAGACCGGCGTGCCGGTTACCATAGGGCGACTGGTATTCAACCCGCTCCACCCCTACACCCTGCTGGCGGAGCAGGTGCGCTACGGCGATGCGGTCTCCCTCGACAAGATCTATCTGGAGATCGAGAGCATCGACTGGCTGAGCCGCGATGTGCGGATCGCCCATCTCGACCTCATTCGCCCCGCCATCAAGCTGCCGCTGCCCAACCAGCTGCCCAGCCTGCCGGTGCACTCCCTCACCATCAGTGACAGCACCATAGACCGGCTCAGTCTGGAAAGCCCCGAGCTGACCCTGCGCGGCCTCAATGCCACCCTGAGCGACTGGGAGCTGATCGACCCGAAACGGCAGCCACAGGCCAACCTGAGCCTCAATATCGGCCAGCTGGAGACCCCACAATTCACCTTCGCCCGTCTCAGCCTGCAAGGACGGCTGGAAGGGGAAGTGCTGCGCACCGACAAGCTGGTGACCAACCTGTTCGACGGTCTGCTGGAGACCGGCATGGTGCTGGACTGGCCCGCTCGCACCCTGCAACTGCACGATCTCAAGGCGCGCGGCATGCGGGTGGAGCTGGGGGATCTGACACAGCAAGGCTTCCCACAGCGCTTCCCGTTGCAAAGCGTGTCGCTGGATCGCGGTCAGCTGGATGGCGTCAGCCTCAACGACATCAATCAGGAGCTCTCCTTCAACAACTTCAGCGGCCAGCTCACCGCCTTCAACTGGCAGGCGGGCAACCAGCCCACCGGCTATCTGAGCGGCACCTTGGGCGACATGGGTCGTGGTCTGTTCCAGCTGGAGGAGATCAAGGGCAAGCTCGCCTTCTCGCCCCAGCAGATCGATGGCGAACTGCAGGGCAAGGCCTATGAAGGGGAGTTCAATGTCGAGCTATCCCTCGATACCCAGCAGCAGAAGCTGACCCTGAAAGACGTGGCGCTAAGCGGCATGGATATCAGCCTGCCGCAGGGTTGGTGGCAGGATTGGCAGAGCTGGCGCCCGCAGCAGGTCGATATCCGCAAGCTGGCGTTTGACAAGCTCAAGGTGCTCTCCTTCGACGATACCCTGCCCCTGTCGCTGACCGGCTGGCAGCTCTATCTGAGCGATCTCGCCCTGCGCGATAACCAGCCAGGCCCGTTGCTCGGCCGTGCTCGTATCGAGAGCAAGTGGTTCGAGCTGGTGTGGGATGGACTCAGCGCCCGCAACGGCGAGCTGGATGGGGAGCTGACCCCCAGCTCCTGGCAACTGGGAAAACTCACCAGCTCGCTGCCGGATGAGGGCACCCTCAGCCTGAGTGGCCAGTGGGGCCGCGAACCGGGCCAGAGCAGCCGCCTCCAACTGCAGGCGACCAAGCTGGATCTTGTGCAGTGGGGCAAGATATTCCACTCCCCTGTCTCGTTCGCTGGCAAGGCGGACGTGAGCGCCGACCTGCAAGCCGAACACGGCAAAACGGCGGGCGAGTGGCGCCAGACCCTGCAAGGCAGCTTTGCCCTCGATGCCGACGAGCCGTTCTGGGACAAGGTGAAGATAGATCCGCTGCTGGATGAGTGGTTCAAAGGGACGACCCCGCCCACCCTGACGCCGGATCAGCTGTGGCAGGCGATGCAGGAGGGTGACACCCCCTTCTACCGCATCAAGCTGCAGGGCAAGATCGACAAGGGGCAACTGCAGATCGAGCAGGCTGGCGCCTCCACCATCACCCATCTGCTGGCGCTGCAAGGGGGGATCGACCTGGTCAACGAACAGTGGCAGCTCGATCTGGGAGTGCTCAATGGCAACCGCTGCGCCGAGCTGCTCGGCCAGTGGCGCGGGCCGCTGACGGAACCCACACTGGCCTGGAGCTTCCCGCAGAAGCAGGACGCCTGCGGCTGGGAAGTGGGAGTACGCTATCCGCCGCAAGGCAACAGCGCCCCGCTCTGGCGACCGGCTCCCGCGCCGAAAGCCCAAAACCAGGCCCAAGTGCAGACCCAAGCCGGGCAGACAAGCGACAGCCAGCAAGGGTAAAAACAGACAAGGCCTCATGATGAGGCCTTGTTGTTTGATGGGGAAACGACGCGGTTACTGGCCTGGGCGGCGGGGCGGCTGCACCACATAGTGGCCGCAAAACTCCGCCGCCAGCTTGCTGCCGCTGAACAGCTGGATCTTGAGGCTGAAGGTGGCAGGCTCGCCCCGTTTGAGCGGCTGCAGCACGGCGGGCATCCCCTCGCGGGCCACTCGCGCCTCGGGCTCCTCATCGACCGGGCCATGATATTTGATGGTGCTCTCGGCCAGCACCGGCTCGCCCACCAGCCCCTCCTCTTTAAGCTGCAGCCAGATCAGCCCCCAGCCCGCCAGCACGCACTGGCTGTAGACACTGCCGGCGAACATGCTGCCATGCACGTTGAAATTGGCCGCCAGATTGGCCTTGAGATGGAAGGTCTGGCCGTCGTAGTGGCTGATGTGCATCCCCATCTTCTCGCTGATGGGTACCCCGCGCGACCAGCGGGTGGTGAGATCCTGACACCACTCCGGCCGGTACTGGATAGTCTGCAACGGGCTCAGGGATTTGATCATCTGGCGATGGGGAATGCGGCCAAAGGAGACGGGGCCGCCCCCCACTTCGAGAAAACCGCACTTGCGATAGAACTCCACCGCCTCTTGACGAGCGTTCATCACCAGCCGTTTCACCTTCTCGCTGCGGGCCAGCTCCTCGAGATCCTCCACCATTCGGGCGCCCAGCCCCTGGCCACGATATTCCGGACGCAGCGCCATAAAGCGGATCTGCGCCTCATCGCCGCCGATAAAGAGGCGACCCACCGCGATGGGGGTGCCATCGGGTGCCAGCATCAGCCGGTGAATGGCAACCGTGTCATATTCGTCCCGCTCGGAACCGACGGGCAGATTGAAGGGCTTACGCAGAAGTTCCCAGCGCAACTGGTAGTAGGCATCCAGCTCGGCGACTGTCTGAGGGGTGACTACCCAGTACATAGTTTCATCCTTGAGTTACACTGGTCGGAAACCATCTTGCCGTGCAAATTCATGGACTTCAATCTGCAAGCGTACCAAGCCGATCACTTGTTGCACCTCAGCGTCAAACCCCAGCGCCGCCTCACGGTACAGGAAAATGACCAGCACCGCTGGCTGGAGATAGACGGCGTGGTGCAATCCGCCATGTCGCTGGCCGACCCCGCTACCCTCTGTCTACCCCATCAGCGGGTCATCGCCTGCCTGCTGCCGGAGCGGGCTGAGCAGATCCTCGAACTGGGGCTGGGTGGCGGTGATCTCACTCGCCATCTGAGTCAGCGTTGGCCCGATGCTCGCCACGAGTGCGTCGACCTCGACGAAGAGGTGCTGACCGTTTATCAGCAGTTTTTCCAGCATCAGGAGAGCGATGAACACGCCGCGCCGGCACTCCATCAGGCCGATGCCCTCGCCTTTCTCGAGCAGAGCGAGCAGCAGTACGACCTAATCCTGCTCGATCTCTTCAGTCAGGATGGCAACCCGCTGTTGTTGTTTCAGGAACGGCTCTACCGGGCGCTGGCTCCCCGCCTCTGCGGCACTCTGGTCATCAACCTGTTGCCACGCACCGAACTGGAGCTAACCCACGCCCTGACACTGATAGAACAGTGGATTGGCCCGGCTACCCCCTACCCGGTCGCGGGGCTCATCAACGTGATCGTCCACGTCATACCGCGGGATCAGGCATCCTCAGACCTGTAGCCAGAAGGTCACCGGGCCGTCGTTGACCAGCGCCACCTTCATGTCGGCGGCAAAACGCCCGGTTGCAGTCGGAATGCCGCTGGCTGAAGCCTTGGCCACGAAGTAGTCATAGAGCCGCTCGGCCTCGCTCGGGTGGGCGCCGCAGGAGAAGCTGGGGCGCATCCCGCTCTTGGTGTCAGCCGCCAGGGTAAACTGGGAGACCACCAGCAGACTGCCGCCGATCTGGCCGACATTGAGGTTCATCTTGCCATTCTCGTCGGAGAAGACCCGATAGCCGCTCACCTTGTGCAGCAGTTTGTCGGCTTTGGCCTCATCATCCCCCTGCTCCACCCCGAGCAGCACCAGCAGTCCCTGACCGATGGCGCCGGTCACCTCCCCCTCGACAGTCACGCTGGCCTCGCAGACCCGCTGAATCAGTGCAATCACATCCCTCTCCTTTGAAAACAGAACGACCGCCCCGGCTCGATTGCAGGGGCGGTCGTCGATGCTACCAATAAACCGGTGGGCAAGGCGATGGCTTAGCCAAGCTCCTCGCTCGCCGGTTTCTCGTACTCGCCGAGGCAGGCTGTGGTCTCCGCACCGAGCAGCACCACCAGCCAACTCAAATAGACCCAGACAAACAGGATCGGGATGGTCGCCAGCGCGCCATAGATGGCCTGATAGGAGGGGAAGCTGGTGATGTAGATGGCAAAGCCGCGCTTGGCCAGCTCGAACAGGGTCGCCGCTACCAGTGCGCCGATAAAGGCGTGGATCAGCCGCACCTTGCAGTTCGGCACCACGGTATAGACCAGCAGGAAGGTGAGCACCGAGAAGAGGAACGGCAACCCACGCAGCAGCAGATAACCGATGCCGAACAGGCTCTCGGCGCCAAACAGCCGCAGGGAGAAGATGTAGGAGGAGATGGCGATACTGGCCCCGATAAGCACAGGCCCCAGGGTCAGGATCATCCAGTACATGGCAAACGCCTGTGCCAGCGGGCGGCCCTGGGTCGAACGCCAGATGTAGTTGAGGTTCTTGTCGATGGCGGAGATCAGCATCAGTGCCACCACCACCAGCGCCCCGATCCCCACCGCCGTGGTGTTGGTAGCATTGGCGACGAAGCCGTCGATGTACTCCTTGAGCACCTCTCCCGCCGTCGGCACGAAGTTGTGGTAGACGAACTGCTCCATCGCCTGTTTGAGGCTCTGGAACACCGGGAAGGCGGACATCATGCCAAACACCACGGCGATCATCGGCACCAGTGAAAGCAGGGTGACATAGGCCAGATAACCGGCGGTAACCGTCAATCTGTCCTGCTGGAAACGGCCCCAGACAAACTGGGCAAAGTGGCGACCATCATGGCGCAAGAAGGAGAGGGCGTGGGCCAAACGGCCGCTGACAGGCTGCTGCATCTTGATTCTCGTTAGCGTCATAGTGGCAATATTGTGTCAGAGGAGAGCGCTGTTTGACCACCTTTGCACCCGATTTGCCTCGATCTGCCCCAACCTGTCGCCCGGATGGCGTCTCTGGCTATCGCCAGAAGCAGAAATCAAAACGGCCCCGCTATGGGGCCGTTTGCAATGCCGGATTACAGCATGTAGTCCGCGGGCAGCTCGATGCGGGCGACGCCGGAGGCAACCGCCGCCAGCGCCACGGCGCGGGCTACGCGCGGCAGCAGACGGGCATCCATCGGCTTGGGAATGACGTAATCCTTGCCGAAGGCGAGCTCGCTGACCCCGGCGGCGGTCAGCACTTCGGCCGGCACCGGCTCCTTGGCCAGCGCGCGGATCGCCTCGACCGCAGCAATCTTCATGGCATCGTTGATGCGGCTGGCGCGGGCATCGAGGGCACCGCGGAAGATGAAGGGGAAGCAGAGCACGTTGTTGATCTGGTTCGGGTAGTCGGAGCGGCCGGTGCCCATGATGAGGTCGCTGCGTACGGCGTGGGCCAGCGCAGGCTTGATCTCCGGGTCCGGGTTGGAGCAGGCGAAGATCACCGGATTGGGCGCCATCAGTGCGACCGCTTCGGCGGGCAACACATCGGGGCCGGAGACGCCGACAAACACATCAGCCCCTTCGATGACATCCATCAGGGTGCGCAGCGGGGTCTCGTTGGCGAAGCGCTGCTTGTACTTGTTGAGATCGCTGCGGCCGGTGTGGATAACACCCTGACGATCCAGCATGAAGATGTTGTGCGCTCTGGCGCCACACTTGATCAGCAGATCCATGCAGGCGGTCGCGGCAGCCCCCGCCCCCATGCAGACGATGCGGCTGTCGCTGATGAGCTTGCCCTGGATCTCCAGCGCGTTAAGCAGACCGGCTGCGGTGACGATAGCGGTACCGTGCTGGTCATCATGGAACACCGGAATATCGCAGCGCTCGATCAGCGCCTGCTCGATCTCGAAGCACTCCGGCGCCTTGATATCTTCCAGATTGATGCCGCCGAAGGTATCGGCGATAGCCGCCACCGTGTCGATGAACTGCTGGCTGGTCTCGTGCTTCACCTCGATGTCGATGGCGTCGATGCCGGCGAAGCGCTTGAACAGCAGGGCCTTGCCCTCCATCACCGGCTTGGAGGCCAGCGGCCCCAGATTGCCCAGACCCAGAATGGCGGTGCCGTTGGAGATGACGGCCACCAGATTGCCCTTGCCGGTATAGCGGTAGGCATCGGCCGGGTTGGCGGCGATCTCGCGCACCGGCTCGGCAACACCCGGGCTGTAGGCCAGCGCCAGATCACGGGCGGTTTCGGCAGGCTTGGTCAGGGCGATGGCAATTTTGCCCGGTACGGGCTGGGCGTGGTAATCGAGTGCTTCTTGACGCAGATCGGACATGGGGGACCCCGATGTGGTTGGTGCAAAAATGAGGTGCCGACAGGGGGCACGCAGAAGGGCGGGGATCATAAAAGAAAGCGGTGGGCATGCCCAGCAGATCATGCTGCCATCAGCCAGATCAGACCAGTTATTTCAGCACCTTACCCCACCCACACCTACCACTTTAGTTATAGATTCTGCCGCATGGGATAAAAATGGAGCAAAAGGGGCGGCAAGTTGGCCTTGCCACCCTTTCTGCCAGTGCTGTAGACCTGACTCAGTTGCCCAGATAGACCGGCAACAGATCTGCCATCGACAGGAAATGGAACAGCGCGGTCGCCAATCCGAACAGGATCAGCAGCCAGGCCATCAGCTTGCCGCCGGGGGTGACGAAGTGGGGAGTCACCTCGCCCCGCTCGGCCCGCGCTCGGGTGCGCAATACCAGCAGTGCCGGGATGATGCAGGTCCAGATGGTGGCGGCGGCACCGGCATAGCCGATGGCCAGCAGGAAGCCGAACGGGAAGAGCAGGGAGAGCATCAGCGGCGGCAGGAAGGTGACCGCCCAGGTCTTGCAGCGACCGGCGCGGCTGTTGTCGAACTTGAACAGATCAGCCAGATAGTCGAACACCCCGAGCCCCACCCCGATAAAGGAGGAGAGAATGGCCGCCATGGAGAAGCCGTTGATGGCGCTGGCCACCTTCTCCGATTCAATGACCCCGGAAAGGGCGGAGAGCAGCACGCTCACATCACCTCCCTTGGCAATCACAGGGGCAAAATCCTGACGGGGCAGGTTGCCGAAGATCCCCAGCAGCCAGAGCACGTATAGCGCCAGCGCGATCAGGGTTCCCCCCAGAATGGCCCATCTGGCCTGCTGCTCGTTCTGGTAATAGGCACGCAGGGAGGCAACCGAGTGGTGATAGCCAAACGAGGTGAGCGCCACTGGCAGCATCGCCATGGCATAGGGGGCGTAGCGACTCTCGCTGCCCGCCAGATCGAGCAGGGTCGGCAGCTTGATACTGCCGAGCAGCCCGGCCACACCGAGGGCGAAACTGAGGATCATGAAGGCGATCAGCACCACCGAAATACGGTCAACGGCGCGAGTCGAGTGCCACACCACCGCAGAGAAGAGCGCCACAAACAGCACGGACGCGAGCTTGCTGTCGATCCCCAGTATCCCCTGCAGGATGGCACCGGAGGAGGTGATATAGGCGTAGAGCAGAATGCCGCCAACAAAGTAGACCGAGAGGTTGTTGAGGAGATTGAGCTTCTCCCCCAGCAGCTCGCGAGTCACGGTATTGAAGGAGACCCGCATATCGTGGTGCTGGAAGGATTCCAGCAGCATCCAGCCGGAGAGGGTCATCATCACCATGGTGACGGTCAGCGCCAGCACCGACCAGAGGGTCCAGGCCCCCGCCCCCGAACTCGGCAGACCGAGCATGCCAGCTCCCACGCAGACGCTGGCAATGATGCAGGCGCCCCCCAAAATTGACGGTTTTTTCTTCATAATCCCTTCTTTTTCTGACTGATTATCTATCCGCGGTAAACAAGACCGCGGCATGATGCCAGCCTTTGCCATGAGACGCCTACCACTATCTGCCATAACCTGGCATGGCCGCCGCATAAAAAATGCCCCGAATGGGGCACTCTATCAGCGGGGATAGTGTGAAGAGGGTTTAATCCATCACCGGGATACCTGCCCTCGCTTCGGCCTGACGGGCGATGGCCTCGGTCATCCCCTGAAAGATAAAGAGGTGGAACGGCAGCATGGCGAGCCAGTAGGCCAGCCCCCAGGCGCCCTGCGGGTGCCAGTGAGCGGTGACCCGGATGCGGGTCAACCCGGACTCCTCCGGCAGGATGTTGAACTCCAGCCGCCCGACGCCCGGGGCCTTCATGTTGAACAAGAGATCGAGCCTGCGCCCCTCATCCACCCCGAGGATCTGCCAGGAGTCGAGCATATCCCCCTTCACGAAGTGATCCGGATTGGTGCGGCCACGGGTGCGGGCGGGGCCGCCGATCAGATGATCCATCCATTCGCGCACCACCCACAGCTCGTTCATGTAGAAGTAGCGCTGCTCCCCCCCCAACTGCTGCAACACCTGCCACACCACCTCGGGAGAGGCGAGGCAGATGGCCTCGCCGCTGGCGGTACGGTCATAGAAGCCATATTCGGGATGGCGCCAGCGCAGGCCGAGCGGCGTCTCCTGCCCCTGCTGTTCGGCACCCAGCTTCTGCTCCAGCGCCAGACTCTCCGCCAGCGCCTCGTCGAAGCTGAGCAGAGTCTGGGGCAGCAGGGCACGCAGCGGGCCGTCGTCGGCCGGGATATCGTGCTTGAGACCGCCCACCAGCGCCTTGGCCACCGGCTGCGGCACCGAGGTGACAAACTGCAGCCACCAGGCAGAGAGGCGCGGACTCAGAAACGGGATGGGAATGATGGGGCAGCGCTTGCCAATATGGGCGGCGAACTTCTGCAACTGCTGCTGATAGCTGAGCAGCTCGGGGCCGACCGCATTGAAGATGCGGCCATCCACCTCGTCGGCTTCCACCAGCCCACCCAGATAGTGCAGCAGGTTGGACAGCGCAATCGGCGGCGTGCGCGAGCGCACCCATTTGGGCGTAACCATCATCGGCAGGTTGAACACCAGATCCCGCATCACCTCGAACGCCGCCGAACCGGGCCCGATGATGATGCCGGCGCGCAGCTCCACCGTCGGCACACCGGAGTCACGAAACAGCTCGCCACAGTGGCGGCGGGAATTGAGATGGCGGCTGTTGCACTGTTCAGGCTGGATCGCCCCCAGATAGATGATGCGGCGCACCCCGGCGGCGCGGGCAGCGGCGGCAAAATTCTTTACCCCCTGCTGCTCCAGCCGATGAAAATCGGCCCCCGCCCCCATGGCATGCACCAGATAGAAGACGGTATCGATGCCCGCCAGCGCAGGCAGCAAGGTGATCGGCTTGAGGCTATCGGCGAGGCGAAACTCGACTCCCTCAGGCAAGCGGCAGGGACGGCGCGCCCCGGCAATCACCTTGTAGCCCAGCGTTTGCAGGTGAGGCACCAGATAGTAACCGATATAGCCTGCCGCTCCCATCACCAGACAATTTCTCATCCTCTCTTCCTCTTCACTTGTTGCGCCCTGCGCTTGGGCAAACGGGCCAGCACCCGCATGCCCATCATCCTGCCACGCCACCACCTTGCAACCTAGTACTAACCACCTCTCTGATTAGTCCGATTTGGTGTTAAGCCCTGCTCATTGACTGGTCGATAACTGACCAGATGTATAGCGCCGAGGGCGAACGTATGCGCATCGATCACTACGACCTCCAGGGGGAGGTGCAATACTGGCAACAACAGGCACAGAGCCGCAAGGTGCGCAACCTCGGACCAGTGCCACCCGTCGTCAATCCACCGGAGGGCAACAACACGGCTGCGGCCGGCGAACGCAGCAGCACTCTGACCCTCACCAGCGCCCTGACGTTGCAAACCGCAAGGCAATCAGCCGCCAGCCAACAAGCTGCAACACCTCCCGCCCCGCCCGCAGCGGACGTAGGCAAAGAGCAGGATGGTATTCCCGACGATGGACTGGATAACCGCCAGCGGCTGATCAAGCTGATGATCGAGGCGATGCTGGGCCACGAGATCGAGCTGCCCAAGCCGATCAAACCCACCGAAGAGGGGGGCGAAGGGGTGACCCAAGTAGAAACCGCAGCTCAGGCCGCCGAGCCGGATCAACTGGTGGAGGTGACAGACACCATGCTGCAACAGGAGCAGCTCAACGTGGTGGCATCGGCCAGCGTAGCGACTCGGGATGGTCAGACTATTCAGCTCGATCTCGGCTTTGTGCTCGACTGGCGCCAGCTGGAGGTGAGCCAGCGGCGCACCACCCTCAATGCCCTCAAGGATCCGCTGGTGCTCAGTCTGGATGGCAAGATTGCCGATCTGACCGAGGCACGGGTCAATTTCGACATCGATCAGGATGGCAAAGAGGATAGCCTGCCGGGCTTGAGTGAAGGCAGCGGCTTTGTGGCGCTGGATCGCAATGGCAACGGCACCATAGACGATGGGGGCGAGCTGTTTGGTGCTCGATCCGGCAATGGCTTCGGCGAGTTGGCAACCCTGGATGAGGATGGCAACGGGGTGCTGGATGAGGGGGATAGCCAGTTTTCAGCCCTGCAGTTCTGGCATCCGGAGCACGCACCTATCGCGCTGGTCGAACTGGGGATCGGCGCCATCCTGCTACGCCCCCTCGACACCCCCTTCAACCATCTGGGGGAGAGCGGCACTCAGGGGGTGCTGCGCCAATCCGGCCTCTATCTCACCGAACAGGGTACAGGAGGCTGGGTGCAGCAGATCGATCTGCGGGTCTGAGCCTTGAAATGAAATCACCCATCGGTCGCTGACGATAACTGCCAGCGACCGGCTCCGGTGCCACCATCAACTCAGCTCGGTGGGGTCGATGTCAAGGCTCCAGCGCACCCGCTTGGTCTCGGGCCAGCCTTCCAGCTCCTTCACCGCCCAATCCAGCAGTTGGGCCAGCGGTGCCCGGTTCGGCCCCTGCACCAGCAACTGCATGCGGAACTTGCCCGCCTTGCGTTCCATAAAACCGCTGATGGGCCCCAGCACCTGAACGTGGGGATAGCGGGCGCTGCGTAGGGTATCGGCAAGGCGAGAGAGGAACAGTTGCACCTCGTCACGGCCGTTGGCCTCGGCCCGAAACAGCCCCTGATAGCTGAAGGGCGGCAACCCCAGCAGGCGGCGCTCTTTCAACGCCGTATCAGCGAAGTGGCCGTAACCGTTCTGGGTCAGATCCTGCAGCAGGGCGTGCTCCGGATGGTGGCTCTGCAGCACCACCAACCCGGGCTTGCTGGCACGACCGGCACGGCCCGCCACCTGGGTGTAGAGCTGGGCAAGCTTCTCGGCGGCGCGAAAATCGGCGCTGAACAGAGCGCCATCCACATCCAGCAGACCCACTAGCGTCACATCCGGGAAGTGGTGGCCCTTGGCCAGCATCTGGGTGCCGATCAGGATCTTGTACTTGCCCGCCTTGATGTCGCCGAGATGGGTCTCCAGCTCCCCCTTGCGACGGGTGTTGTCCCGATCGATGCGCACCACCGGATATTGCGGGAAAACCGTGGTGAGCAGCTGTTCCAGCTGCTCGGTGCCGACTCCCGATCCGATCAGTTCGTTGCTGCCACACTCGGGGCAGTGGTGGGGCAACGGGCGCACGCTATCACAGTGGTGGCAGTGCAGCCGTCGCCCGGCCTGATGCCAGGTGTACCAGGCATCGCAACGCTCACAAGCGGCGCTCCAGCCACATTGGTGACAGATCAGAGCCGGGGCATAGCCACGGCGGTTGAGAAACAGCATCACCTGATTGCCCGCCGCCAGATGCTCTGCCATCAGTTGCTCCAGCTGGGGAGAGAGCCCGGCCTGCAGCCGCACGTTCTTGATATCCAGGATCACCTGACGGGCGGTCTGGGCGTTACCGGCACGGCGAGTCAGGGTGAGATGGTGATACTTGCCGGTGCGGGCGTTGTGCAGCGTCTCCAGCGACGGGGTGGCCGAGCCAAGCAGGATGGGGATACCGGCACGATGAGCCCGCATCACCGCCAGATCCCGCGCGTGGTAGCGAAAACCGTCCTGCTGCTTGAAGGAGCCGTCGTGCTCCTCATCGATGATGATGATGCCGAGGTTGTGAAACGGGGTGAACACCGCAGAGCGAGTGCCGATCAGGATGGCGGCGCCGCCGTCTCGGCAGGCGA
>NZ_CAWLMI010000014.1:0-12361 GCF_963862045.1 Aeromonas sp. 159
ATAGCAGATAGCAGATAGCAGAACTTGAGTATCCCCCTCTTTTGCCCACAGATAAAAAAACGGCTCCATCAAGGAGCCGTTTTCAATGGATTGCGCAGTGCCGATTACTCGACGGTCGCTTCCACACTGGTGAAGTACTCGATCTTGGCCGCTTTGCGCAGCTCGTCGATCAGAGACTTGTAATCCACCTGAGCTTTGCCCTGACCCAGCTGAGCTTGCAGCATGGCGGCCATGCCGGATGCGGCGGCAGGGACGTTGACCTTGTCCAGCGCAACCACAACGCGGTCACCATTGGTCTCGGCAACCAGAGCCACGCTCGGCTTGCCGTCGATCGGATGGGGCAGCGTGAACGCCTGGGCAATCAGGTTCTGATCCAGCTCGCGATCGAAGCGGGCAACCCCTTTGTGGGTCTCCACTTTCAGACCGAGTGCAGTCAGATCGGCTGTGATGCTCTCACCGACTTTCAGCTTGTCCAGCAGGCCCTGGGCCTTGCCACGGGCCACTTCGCTAGCCTTGTCATGCTTGATGGCGGCAACCACCTGCTCTTTCACCTCGGCCAGCGGCTTGACCGCTTTGGGCTTGTGACCAGTGATGTGCAGCACCAGCGCCTTGCCGTCAGCCAGCTCGATCACGTCGGAGTTGGTGTTGTCATCGCGCAGCTGTTCGGAAAACGCCCCGGAGAGCACCTTGGGATCATTCAGCGGAGCCGGAGCAGTCGCCTGGGTGAAGAAATCGGAAGATTGAACCTTCATCCCCATGGCATCAGCGGTCAGATCCAGCGAGTCCGGGTTTTCGAAGCTGTTGTCAGCCATCTTCTGCTGCTCGGCGAAGAACTTCTCCTTGGCCTTGTCAGCTTGCAGGCGAGTGATGGTCTCTTCTTTCACATCGGCAAACGGCTTGGTCTGGGCTGCTTCAACCCCCAGCAGCTTGATGATGTGGAAACCGAACGGGCTCTTCACCACGCCGGAAAGATCGCCAGCCTTGTTCAGGGCGAACGCGGCTTTCTCGAAGGCCGGATCCATCACCCCTTTCTCGAACCAGTCCAGCTCGCCGCCTTTTTTGGCAGAGAAGGTATCGGAAGAGTCAGCCTTGGCCAGCGCAGCGAAATCATCGCCCGCCTTGGCTTTGGCCAAAACGGCTTCTGCTTTCTGCTCGGCCGCTTTCTCATCCTTGCCAAACGGGATAAGGATATGAGCCACATGGCGACGCTCGGCACGCTGGAACAGATCCTGGTGCTGATCGTAGTAATCCTGGGCATCCTGCTCGGTGACCTTGATATCCTTGGCGAGGTTGGCAGCGTCCAGCAGCAGATAGTCGACCTTGACCTGCTCGTCGTTCATGAAACGGGCGCCATTGGTCTTGTAGTACTGCTCCAGCTCGTTGTCGGAGACCTGAACGTCAGCCATGTAGTTGGCGGCAGCCAGACGTACCAGACGCAGATCGCGAGTCTGGTTGTAGAGCTTGTCGAGCTGCTCCGCTTCCCCCTTGAGGGAGAATTCGGTGCCCAGCAGAGCGCTCATCAACTGTTGACGCACCATGTCCTGACGCAGGGAGTCACGGAACATTTCAGGAGTCATGCCGGCACGACGGATCAGCTGCAGATAGCGGTCATTGTTGAACTTGCCATTCTCGGCAAACTCCGGCATGGCCACGATGGCTTGCTTGATCTGTTCGTCACTGATACGCAGACCCAGTTCACGGGCCTTGCTGTCCAGCAGCGCCTGATCGATCAGCCGATCCAGCACGCCGCGACGGAACTGTTTCATGTAATCGGGGTTCGCGGCCAGCTGGCTGAATGCCTCTCCCATCTGGGATTCCATGCGGGCGCGCTCGTTACGGTAGGCATTTTCCAGTGCCGCAGCACTGATCTCGGTGCCATTGACGGTGGCGGGGGCGGTACGGGCCGGGCCGTTCAGGTAACTACCTACACCAGCCAAGGCAAAGGAGAGGATGATCAGGCCCAAGATAACCTTGGCTACCTTGCCCTGCGCCCCTTCGCGTAGTTTATCCAACATCATGTTTGTACTTATGCTCCCGAACTCGATGGGCGTAAACAATAAAAAGGCGCACCGATTGCGATGCGCCTTGGTCAATCAGTATGAGAGAAGACTCTCTAACTTGTCTGGTCTGCGACCAAGGACGGTAGCCGACGGATATCAGCGACCGACTTAGTTAACAGCGTCTTTCAGGGCCTTACCGGCTTTGAAGGCAGGAACTTTACCAGCAGCGATTTCGATGGTCGCGCCAGTCTGCGGGTTACGGCCTGAACGGGCAGCACGCTCGCGTACAGCGAAAGTACCGAAACCAACCAGAGCAACCTGGTCACCCTCTTTCAGCGCTTCACCAACAGCATCAATGAAGGCATCCAACGCACGGCCAGCGGCAGCTTTGGAGATATCGGCACCGTCTGCAATCTTGTCAATCAGTTGAGATTTATTCACTCTTATATTCCCCTTTTATCAAACACCGCTGCGGCGCTGATTTCCCTGGCCACAACAAGTGGAGGTTTTATAGCAAGCCTCCTGATCAGTTGCAAGTGACAATCTGGCGCAAACCCGCGCCACACAACGCATTGCGACTCATCACGAGTACCCGATCGGTGGTCAAGGCTACTTCCGTTATCGGGCGCATGCAAGCCTTAACCACCCGCCGAATGCGCCAAATTTGCGGCGCATCAACATTTACACGACAGAAACGCGCTCAAACCCCTGTGGATTGTCCTGCAACGCCAATTCCAGCACCTCGTCAATCCAGCGAACCGGATAAATTTCAAGGTCTTGTTTGACGTTTGCCGGGATCTCCTCAAGGTCACGCTCGTTCTCTTTCGGAATAAGCACTCGCTTGATGCCGCCACGGTGGGCTGCCAGCAACTTCTCCTTGAGACCACCGATGGGCAGCACTTCGCCGCGCAAGGTGATCTCCCCTGTCATCGCCACATCAGCACGAACCGGATTACCGGTCAAGCTGGAGACCAGGGCGGTACACATGGCGATACCGGCGCTCGGACCATCTTTCGGGGTTGCCCCTTCCGGTACGTGCACGTGGATATCGCGCTTCTCGTAGAAGTCGGCATTGATGCGCAGCTTCTCTGCACGGGCCCGTACGACCGTCATGGCCGCCTGGATGGACTCCTGCATCACATCACCGAGAGAACCGGTATAAGTGAGCTTGCCCTTGCCCGGCATGTTGGTGGTCTCGATGGTGAGCAGATCGCCCCCCACTTCGGTCCACGCCAGACCACACACCTGACCCACCTGGTTCTGGTCGGTGGCCTTGCCGTAATCGAAACGCTGCACCCCAAGGAACTCCTTGAGGTTCTCCTGATTGACCTGAACGTGCTTGATGCTCTTGTCCAGCAGGATGCGCTTGACCGCCTTGCGACAAATCTTGGAGATCTCGCGCTCCAGACTCCGCACCCCCGCCTCGCGGGTGTAGTAGCGGATCACTCCGACCAGGGCAGAATCTTCGATTGTGATCTCGGACTCTTTCAGGCCGTTGCGCTGGATCTGCTTGGCAACCAGATGCTGCTTGGCAATGTTGAGCTTCTCATCTTCGGTGTAACCGGAGAGGCGGATCACTTCCATCCGGTCCAGCAAGGGGCCCGGGATGTTCATGGAGTTGGAGGTAGCCACGAACATCACGTCCGACAGGTCATAATCCACTTCCAGATAGTGATCGTTGAAGCTGTTGTTCTGTTCCGGATCCAGCACTTCCAGCAAGGCGGATGCGGGATCGCCACGCATGTCCGAGCTCATCTTGTCGATCTCGTCGAGCAGGAACAGCGGGTTCTTCACACCGACTTTCGCCATCTTCTGGATGAGCTTGCCAGGCATGGAACCAATATAGGTACGGCGGTGACCGCGGATCTCCGCTTCGTCACGCACCCCGCCGAGGGCCATCCGCACATATTTGCGGCCCGTCGCCTTGGCGATGGATTGGCCCAGCGAGGTCTTGCCCACACCGGGAGGCCCAACCAGACAGAGGATGGGGCCCTTGAGCTTGTTCACCCGTGCCTGTACCGCCAGATATTCGAGGATGCGATCCTTGACCTTCTCGAGGCCATAGTGATCGGCGTCCAGCACCTCTTGCGCCTTGCCAAGGTCTTTCTTGACCTTGGATCGCGCCTTCCACGGCACCTGTACCATCCAGTCCACATAGCTGCGCACCACGGTAGCCTCGGCGGACATGGGAGACATCATCTTCAGCTTGGCAAGCTCGGCCTGGGCCTTTTCACGGGCATCTTCCGGCATGCCAGCCTCTTCAATCTTGCGATTGAGGGCTTCAAACTCATCCGGGCTATCTTCCAGCTCACCCAGCTCTTTCTGGATGGCCTTCATCTGCTCGTTGAGGTAATACTCGCGCTGGCTCTTTTCCATCTGCTTCTTGACGCGAGTACGGATGCGCTTCTCGACCTGCAGCAGGTCAATTTCCGACTCCATCATCGCCATCAGGAATTCGATGCGCTCGGAAACCGAGACGATCTCCAGCACCTTCTGCTTGTCTTCCAGCTTGAGCGGCATGTGGGCCGCCATGGTGTCAGCCAGACGCGCAGCATCGTCGATCGCCGAGATCGAGGTCAGTACCTCGGGCGGGATCTTCTTGTTGAGCTTGATATAACCTTCAAACTGGCCGATGGCGGAGCGAACCAGTACTTCCTGATCCTTCTCCTCAATGGCTTGGGAGGGGATGTACTGGGCCTCGCAGACAAAGAAATCCTTGTCGTCGATCATCCGCTCCAGGCGGGCACGCTGCCCACCCTCTACCAGCACCTTGACGGTGCCGTCCGGCAGCTTGAGCATCTGCAGAATATTGGCCACTGTCCCGACGGTGAAGATCTCCTCCACCGTTGGCTCATCGGTTGACGCATCCTTCTGGGCCACCAGCAGAACTTTCTTGTCCTGCTCCATGGCCGCTTCCAGACAGCGAATGGATTTTTCCCGCCCCACAAAGAGTGGAATGACCATGTGGGGATAAACCACCACGTCACGAAGAGGCAGGACGGGAATCTCGATGCGTTCTGAACGCTCTAGGTTCATATATGTCCTCTCGGCTTGTTATACCGTTGGCAAAGCGCTTGGCTGAGTATATGGGGGCGCTGAGATGAGATTCAATCGCCGAAACCGTAAAAAGCATGAAAGGGGCAAAAAGCCCCTTCCATTTGATTAAAAATCAGACATTTACTCTGATGCAGCAGCCTGAGTTTCGGGATTTTCGTAAATCATCAAGGGCGCGGAGTCCCCTTTGATCACGGTCTCGTCGATCACCACCTTGCTGACCCCTTCCAGAGAAGGCAGGTCATACATGGTATCCAGCAGCACGGCTTCCACGATGGAACGCAGACCACGAGCACCGGTTTTACGCTCCATCGCCTTGCGGGCAATGGCGTTGAGTGCGTCGTCACGGAACTCCAGTTCAACCCCTTCCAGATCGAACAACGCAGCGTACTGTTTGGTCAGCGCGTTTTTCGGTTCTTTCAGGATCTGGATAAGGGCAGACTCGTCCAGCTCGGTCAGAGTCGCGACCACCGGCAGACGGCCGATGAACTCGGGGATCAGACCATACTTGATCAGATCTTCCGGCTCTACCTTGGCGAAGGTCTCGCTCAGGGTGGCCTTGGCATCCTTGGATTTCACCTCGGCACCAAAACCGATACCGGTTCCCTTCACGGAACGCTGCTCGATCACCTTGTCCAGACCAGCAAAGGCACCGCCACAGATGAAGAGGATCTTGGAGGTATCAACCTGCAAGAACTCCTGCTGCGGATGCTTGCGACCACCTTGCGGCGGCACGGAAGCGATGGTCCCTTCGATCAGCTTGAGCAGTGCCTGCTGTACCCCTTCCCCAGAGACATCGCGGGTGATGGAGGGGTTGTCCGACTTGCGGGAGATCTTGTCGATCTCGTCGATGTAGACGATGCCACGCTGGGCTTTCTCTACGTCGTAGTCGCACTTTTGCAGCAGCTTCTGGATGATGTTCTCCACGTCCTCGCCCACATAACCGGCTTCGGTCAGGGTGGTCGCATCGGCCATAGTGAACGGCACATCCAGCAGACGAGCCAGAGTCTCGGCCAGCAGGGTCTTGCCGCTACCGGTCGGGCCAATCAGCAGGATGTTGGATTTGCCGAGCTCCACACCACTGTTTTCGCCGCTGTTGCGCAGACGCTTGTAGTGGTTGTAGACGGCAACGGCCAACACCTTCTTGGCGTACTCCTGCCCGATCACATAGTCATCGAGATGAGCGCGGATCTGATGAGGGGTCGGCAGCTCGTTACCATCGCGCTTGGGCGAGATCTCGCGGATCTCTTCGCGGATGATGTCGTTGCACAGCTCGACGCACTCATCACATATGTAGACGGAAGGGCCAGCGATCAGCTTGCGCACTTCATGCTGGCTTTTGCCGCAAAAAGAGCAGTAGAGCAGCTTATCACCCTCACCCTTGCGTTTCTCTGTCATTCAGCAACCTCGTTTTATCAATAGAGGATGGATCGGCCTGTTGAGTTTACAACAGACCGGGACACCCTGCTCAGCTACGCTGGCTCAGGACACCGTCTACCAGACCATAGGCCACGGCCTGCTCGGCGGACATGAAGTTGTCACGATCGGTGTCACGCTCGATAGTAGCCATGTCCTGACCGGTGTGGAACGCCAGGCGCTCGTTCAGGGTATTTTTGATCTTCAGGATCTCCTGGGCGTGGATCTGGATATCAGATGCCTGACCCTGGAAGCCACCCAGCGGCTGGTGGATCATCACGCGGGCGTTAGGCAGGCAGAAACGCTTGCCCTTGGCGCCACCGGCCAGCAGGAAGGCACCCATGGAGCAGGCCTGCCCCATGCAGACGGTGCTGACATCCGGCTTGATGAACTGCATGGTGTCATAGATGGACATGCCCGCAGTCACCGAACCACCCGGCGAGTTGATGTAGATATAGATGTCCTTGTCCGGATTCTCGGACTCGAGGAACAGCAACTGGGCAACCACCAGATTGGCCATGTGATCTTCAACCTGACCAGTCAGGAAGATCACCCGCTCTTTCAACAGACGGGAGTAAATATCGTAGGAACGTTCACCCTTGGCAGTCTGTTCGACCACGATGGGGACCAGCGCATTGCTGGGAGAATCGGTCATATCGTTATAGTTCTTGTACATAAGGCATTGTCCCTAAAATAAAATGGCCCGAGTGGAGATCACACGAGCCATTATACTTAACAGTCTTGACCTTAAGTCAAATGTTCTTAGGCAGCGGCGCCAGACTTGTTGATCACTTCGTCAAAGGCAACTTCTTTTTCGGTCACTTGCGCTTTGGACAGGATCAGGTCGATGGCTTGATCTTCGACTGCCAGGTTACGAACGCCGTTCAGCATCTGTTCGTTCTTCTGGTAGTACTCGATCACTTCCTTCGGATCTTCGTAGGCAGTCGCCATGGACTCGATGATGCTGTTTACACGGGCATCGTCAGCCTTGATCTCGTTGGTGCGGATCACGTCACCCAGCAGCAGGCCTACGCGTACACGACGCTCGGCTTGAGCCTGGAACAGTTCAGCCGGCAGCTCGGGAGCGTTGCCGCCCTGGAAGCCACCGAAACGCTGCAGAGCCTGCTGACGCAGTGCGTCGATCTCTTGAGCAACGGCAGCTTTCGGCAGGTCGATTTGGTTGGCTTCAACCAGACCGTTCAGAACCTGCTCTTTTACGCTGTTTTTCAGGGCTTGAGCCAGTTCGCGCTCCATGTTCTTGCGCACTTCGGCTTTCAGCTCTTCAACAGAACCGCTTTCGATACCGAAACGCTTCACGAACTCTTCGGTCAGCTCAGGCAGGATCTGCTCTTCAACCTTGATCAGCTTGGAAGCGAACTTGGCCTCTTTGCCTTTCAGGTTTTCAGCGTGGTAGTCAGCCGGGAAGGTCACTTCGATGGTGAACTCGTCGCCCGCTTTCTTGCCCAGGATGGCGTCTTCGAAGCCCGGGATCATACGGCCAGCGCCCAGCACCAGGTTGAAGCCTTCAGCTTTGCCGCCGTCGAACTCTTCACCGTCGATGGAACCGACGAAGTCCATGGTCACACGCATGCCATTGGCAGCGGCAACATCGGCATCAGCCCAGGTAGCGTGCTGCTTGCGCAGGGTGTCGATCATGTTGGCCAGATCTTCGTCCTTCACGGTCGCAACCGGCTTCTCGACCTTGATGGTCTCGAGACCTGCAACTTCGAACTCCGGATACACTTCGAAAGTGGCGGTGAATTCGAAATCCTGACCTTCTTTGATCTCTTTCGGATCCATGGTCGGGGCACCAGCCGGGCTCAGTTTGTTTTCGATGATGGCTTTGATGAAGTTGCTCTGCATCATTTCATCAGCAACGCGGGCGTGAGCCATGGCGCCGAACATCTTCTTGATGATGGCAACCGGAGCCTTGCCAGGACGGAAACCGTCGATGCGACGAGTTTTGGCCAGGCCATTCAATTCTTTACGCACAGCGGCGTCTACGGTAGCAGCCGGTACAGTGATGGTAAGACGGCGTTCCAGACCCTGGGTTGTCTCTACAGAAACTTGCATTCTTCTACCTCGTTCAACTCAGCACTGTGTGCTGACCCTTTATTGCCCCTGGGCAAAGCCCGGAGTCTTCCTGTTTATAAAGACAACGATATGTCTTTGTGATGAGAAAATATGACGCGGCATTATAGCGGCGCACTTTGGTCGAGTCGAGCCACACATCCCCCACATTGAGCGGCGTGCAAGCACAATTCGTGCAAAACTGCCCTTTATATGGGGAGAGAGGTGCCCGACTTCAACTATCCGATGGCAATAATTTTGCGTTTGCTCACCTTTTTTCATCCGAACGCCGCTTTATTACCCATCTTTCTCCGAAAAACAGCCCACCGTTGCGGGCGGCGACTCAATTTGACCAGCCAAATGGCGATTGGACCAATCAACCATTGCGTCCCTACCCCTCCCTCGTTATGGTGGCAACCAAATTGATGATCTGGAGTCACTCACATGGCCTTTTTCCGCTTCTTGTTCAATCTGCTCTGGTTTGTACTGGGAGGTGTCTTTATGGGCCTGGCCTGGTGGCTGGCCGGTCTTGTCTGCTTTATCTCGCTGGTCGGCATCCCCTGGGGACGTGCCTGCTTCGTGATCGGCACCTTTACCTTCTTCCCGTTTGGCAAGCAGGCCGTCAATCGCAAGACCATGACTGGCCAGAGCGATATCGGCACCGGCACTCTGGGGCTGATTGGCAACATCCTCTGGTTCGTGCTGATCGGCGTCTGGCTGGCCATCGGCCACATCGCTTCCGCGCTGGCCTGCTTCGTAACCATTATCGGTATCCCGTTCGGTATTCAGCACCTCAAGCTGGCACTCATCAGTCTGGCTCCTATCGGCCAGATGATTGTGACCAACCAGGAGGCGGAATCGGGCCGCTATATCCGCTAAACACGGGAAATGCGCGGGCAGACGCTGCCCTGCAACGAAAAAAAGGGCAGACTAGGGTCTGCCCTTTTTTATTCTCTTTTGTTGAGGCCGTCATGTTACCCAGCCACTTTTTCGCCAATCTCGCCCGCATGAAACTCATCTACCGCTGGCCCCTGATGCGCAACATCCAGCCGGAAAACATCGCCGAACACAGCCTGCAGGTCGCCATGGTGGCCCATGCCCTCGGCATCATCAAAAATCGACTGTTTGGCGGCAGCGTGAATGCCGATCGCGCCGCCGTGATGGCCCTCTACCACGACAGTAGCGAGGTGCTGACCGGCGATCTGCCCACCCCGGTCAAATACTTCAACCCCGAAATTGCCCGCGAGTACAAGAAGATAGAGCTGGCCGCCGAACAGCGTTTGCTCGGCATGCTGCCACCGGAGCTGGTCGAAGATTTTCGCCCCCTGCTCGATTCGGCAGCCCAGGATGGCGAGCTGGCCAGACTGGTCAAGGATGCCGACACCCTCTGCGCCTATACCAAGTGTCTGGAGGAGATCAACGCGGGCAACCGGGAGTTCGAGCCGGCTCGCAAGCGCCTCGAGGCCATGCTGGCAGCGCGGATGAGCGATGAGATGCGCTACTTTATCGACACCTTCGTAGCCAGCTTCTCCCTGCCACTCGATGAGCTTAACGCTCACTAAGCCAGTCTACACGACCTGAAAACAGAAGGGCCCGCCGGTTTGCACCAGCGGGCCCTTCGTTATTTATTGCGCATTAGATGCAACGCATCAGTGACCCAACTCGCGGGACGGTACCAGACCGCTCGCCCGCCAGGCGGGATAGAGGGTCGCCACCAGACTCATCAGGATGGCGGCGCCCGTCACGATGAGCAGATCCTGCATATGCAACTCGGTCGGCAAGAAGTCGATAAAGTAGATATCCGGATTGAGGAAGCGATGGCCGATGAGCTTTTCGACAACGCTCAGGATCTGGGTCAGCTTGCTGGAGAGCAGTCCGCCCAGCAGGGCGCCAAGCAGCGCACCGGCTACACCGTTGACCATCCCCTGAATGACGAAGGTGAGCCGGATCTGGCCGGGGCTTGCCCCCATGGTTTTCAGGATGGCAATCTCGCTGCGCTTCTCGTTCACCGCCATCACCAGGGTGGAGACGATGTTGAAGCAGGCGACAGCCACCACCATCAGCATCACCACATACATGACGGTACGCACCATCTGGATGTCCTGATAGAGGTAGCCCTGGCTGTTCATCCAGCTGCGGATATAGACGTGATGAGGGAACTGCTGCGCGGCGGCTACGGTGATGGATTGCGCCTTGAGCACATCGCTCACCCGCAGGCTAAAGCCCTCCACGCCGCTGCCCATGCCGGTGATCGCTTGCGCATCGGCCAGATGCATAAAGCCGAGCAGGCCGTCGAGCTGACCGCCAATTTCCAGCAGCCCCACCACAGTCAGGGCTTCGCGCCGGGGATTCTTGATCCCCGCCTGATCGCCCCCTTGCGGCAGCAGCAGGGCGACCGAGTCCCCCACCTTGACGCCCAGCTTGTCGGCGATGGTCTTGCCCAAGATCACCCCACGTTCACCCGGTTGCAGTTCACGCAGGCCGCGGCCCGTCATGTATTTGCCGGCATCCGACAGATTGGCTTCCAGATCGGGCAGCACGGCGCGCAGTTGCACCCCCTTGAGGGCAGAGCCATGCTCCAGCAGGCCATTGAGGCGAATGACCGGCGCTGCCGCCTCAACGCCCGGCTGGGCCAGCAGGTAGTCGCGCAGACGTGGCCAATCCGGCAGCGGCCGCTCGACGGCGTCCAGCTCACCTTGCGGCACGACCGAGAGCACCCGATCTTTAAGCTCCCGCTCGAAACCGTTCATGGCGGAGAGGCCCAGGATCAGCGCCATCACCCCGAGGGCGATACCGATCAGGGAAGAGGCAGAGATAAAGGCGATAAACCCGTTGCGACGGCGGGAGCGGCTATAACGCAGGCCCAGAAAAAGGGGCAGCGGTTTGAACATCAGGCAACCTCCGCCATCACGCCGCTCACCAGGGTCACCCGGCGATGGAGCTTGGCCGCCAAGCTCAGGTCGTGGGTCACCACCACAAACGCAGTGCCCAGCTCACGGTTCAGTTCACACAGCAGTTCGTAGACAGCAGTAGCACTGGCGTGATCCAGATTGCCAGTGGGCTCATCCGCCAGCACCAGACTCGGTTCGTTGACCAGCGCTCGGGCGATCGCCACCCGCTGACGTTCGCCACCAGAAAGCTCGGAGGGACGGTGATTCAAGCGATGGGAGAGCCCCACCCGCCCCAGCATCTTGGTTGCCTTTTCGGTGGCAACCGCCACCGACTCACCGGCGATCAGCAGCGGCATGGCCGCATTTTCCAGCGCACTGAACTCGGAGAGCAGGTGGTGGAACTGGTAGACAAAGCCCAGCTCGCGGTTGCGAAAACGGGCCTGGGTGCGGCTATCCCAATGGTGGATATCCTCCCCCTTGAACAGCACGGCGCCACTGGAGGGGTTGTCGAGGGCCCCCATCAGATGCAGCAGAGTGGTCTTGCCGGAGCCCGAGCTCCCCACCACCGCCAGCATTTCACCGGGCGCGACACAGAGATCGATCCCCTTGAGCACCTGAGTCTCCAGCTCCCCCTCTTTATAGACATGATTAAGCGCCTGGCAGCGCAGCAGAGGTTCACGGGATACGGCTTCATTCATAACAGGGGCTCCACTTGCCTCGGTAACAACGCTGGCACCCGCAACTACGGGGGCACCAGTCACAACAGAAGATGCATTATTCACGGCATTACTCATAACGCAGCGCCTCGGCCGGTTTCACCCGCGCAGCGCGGGCCGCCGGATAGAGGGTGGCACTGAAGCTCAGCAGCACGGCGCCCAGCAAAATGGTGATGACCTGAGCCGGCTCGACAATCACCGGCAGGCCACTGCC